>JAMOBI010000121.1:0-8057 GCA_039908105.1 Magnetococcus sp. YQC-9 | reverse complement strand
TGCGCCATGGTGTTCATCAACTCCTGGAGCAGCAGGGCCTCGGCCTCATCCTCTGAGAGCGCGGCCACGGCCTGAGCCTCTGCGGCAGCGGGTTGGGCCCCGGTCGCGGCTGGCTCACCGGAGACCGGGAAGAGACTCGACATCAAGAAATTGGCCAGGGCGTCGATGGTCGGGTAGTTGAACACCAGCGAGGAGCCGAGCGACAGCCCGACCTCGGCTTCGAGTTTGTTTTTGAGCTCCACAGCGGTCAGCGAATCGATGCCCAGATCGAACAGCTGCACATGCGGCAGCACCCGCTCCAGATTCGGGATTCCCAGGACTTTGGCCACCAGGGCGCGAATGTGATCGACCAAAAGCTCGCGCCGTGCCCCTTCCGGGGCGTTGTGCAGCTCCTGCCGCAGCGGCGAGCCCCCCTTGTGGCCTGCCGGGTCGCTGGTGATCAATTGGGAGAAGCGCGGTACCTGGGTGGCGCCGGGGTTGACCTGTGCAAAACTCTCCCATTCGACGTGCAGCACCCCCAGTTGCGCCGGATTCCAGCGCAGCACGCGGGAGAAGGCATGCAGCGCCTGCGCCATGGCGATGGCATGAATGCCGCCGCGTTGCAGTCGCCCTTCGACCGTTTTGTCGCGTGCGGCCATGCCGACCTCGCCGAGTGCGCCCCAGTTGATGCTGGTGCCGGGCAGACCGGCGGCACGACGGGCGTGGGCCAGGGCGTCGAGGAAGGCGTTGGCGGCCACGTAGTTCCCCTGGCCGGCGTTGCCGATCAGCGAGGAGACCGACGAGAAGAGCACGAAGAAATCGAGCGGCTGGTTGGCGGTTGCCTGATGCAGATTCCAGGCGCCCAGGGCCTTCGGGGCCAGCACCCGTTGCATGCGTTTGGGATCCAGATCGGTGATCAGCCCGTCATCGAGTACGGCTGCCGCGTGCACGATGCCGCGCAGCGGCGGCATGGCGTGACCGATGCGTTGGATCAGCCGGTTCACTTCCGTGGTGTTGGTCACATCCATGGCCACGGCCATCACCCGCACCCCCTGGGACTCCAGACGGTTTACCGCCTCCTTGGCTTCCGGCGTGGCCGCCCCCTTGCGACCGGTCAGCACCAGTTGTCGCACCCCCTGATTGCCCATCCAGAAGGCCAGCTCCAGCCCGAAACTGCCGAAGCCGCCGGTGATCAGATAGCTGCCGTCGGCGTGGAACAGCGGCGGTTCCAGACGCGGCGGCAGGATGGTCATCGGCCCGGTGCCGCGCATGTCGAGCACCGCCTTGCCGATCTGTCCGCTCTGGACGTATTCAAAGGCTTCGGCTGCCCGGTCCGCCGGGAAGACGTGCGTTTGGATCGGCTTGAAGGTGCCGCTGGCGAACTGCTCGGAGAGCTCATCGAGCAGCGTCGGCAGGATGTCGCGCCGTCTGGCCAGATGGTCCAGATCCACCGACATGAAGCTGGCGTTGCGCTCCACGCTGGCCAGATTCCAGGTGGCATCCTTGCGAGCCGCGTATTCGCCCAGCTCAACAAACCGTCCGAACGGTGCCAACGCCATCACGCTCTTCTGTCCGGCCTCGCCGCCAAGGGTGTTGAAGATCACATCCACCCCGTGATCATCGGTCGCAGCCATGATCTTCTCCACATAGATCGGGAAGCGGCTGTCGAAGACATGTTTGAGACCGAGTGAGCGCAGATGTTTGCGTTTTTCCGGGGTGTCGGCGGTGACAAAAATCTCCGCGCCGCGCCACTGCGCCACCTGAATCGCCGCCAGTCCCATATCGCCGTGTGCGGCATGGATCAATACTTTCTCACCATTGCCCAAATAGGAGCGGTAGAGGCCGAAATAGGCGGTCAAAAAGGCCATCGCCAGACCGCCGCACTCGGCATCGCCGATGCCCGAAGGACGCGGCATGGTCCAGAGCGCTTTGACCGGCAGGGTGACGTGCGAGCGGAAACCGCCCGGCAGGATCGCCAGGATCGCTTCGCCCTTCTTCAAGGAGGTCACGCCGGGGCCGGTACGCGCCACGATCCCCGACACCTCCATGCCGATGCCATCGCCAAAGAAGCTTTTGGCCGAGCTGCTCTCCGGATCGCGTTGCGTCAGACGCAATACATCGCGCATGCCGATGCCAGCGGCGTGCACCTCGATCTCCACCTCGCCCGGTCCGGGCGGGCGCCGTTCGCAGGCGCGCAGTTTGAGCGAGGAGAGCGCACCCGGACGGCCCAACTCCAGCACGAACGGCGGTCGCAAGGTCGGGTCGTCGGTGACCGGCTGGGTGTTTCGGGTCAATACCGCCGATGATTCGTGCACCAAACGGTTGACCAGCCGTTCGCCCCCGCGCCAGGCCACCTCGCTCTCTGCCGCATCGGCCATGACTTCGGCGGCGATCGGATCAAGGGCGCGCGCCGGATCCTCGGGGTCCAGATCGAGCACCGTGCAGCGCAGATTGGGTTGTTCGGCGAGGATTACCCGCGCCAGTCCCACCCGTGCGCTCTGATGCAGACCGGGGAGCGGTTCGCCCGCGCGTGCCGGCTGGGCGCCGCGCGTCACCAGATAGAGCCGGGGCAACGGCAGGGTGCGGGCGATTGAACTCTCACTCCCCTTGGCCAGGGTCTGCGCCAGGGAGAGCAGGTCACAGGTTGGCTGCAGGCCGATCGGATCGCCGGGTTCGAGCGGACGGTTGGCATCCCACAAGACGATCACCGCACGGCTCGGGCCAATCCTCTTCAACACCGGCTCAACATTTCGCTCCGGGGTGCGGATCCGATCCGGATGGGGTGTTTCGGTCTGCGTGAGGGTGGCATCGTGCACCACCCGCACCACCCGTGCGGCACCACGCGCGGTCAACTGGTTGGCCAACGTTTCCCCCGCCGGATCCTTGGCATCCTCCAGCAAAAGAATCGGCAGATCGGCCACCTCCGGCGTGAGCCCCCCCGAGGGGAGCGCCTCGGCCTGCACCTCCCAGGCCAGCCGATAGAGCCACTCGTCCAGCTGGGCGGCATCGTCCTCCCCCTGGCCTTTGGGCAGCGCCTTGCAGCGCAGTTTTTCTAAAGCCACGAAGATCCGTCCATCGCGATCGCACAAGGTCAGATCGCACTCGATGAAGCGGTCGTTGGTTTCGGTGACCTGCAAATGGCACCAGAAGGGGGTGGTCGGCGTGGCATGGAAGCGCAGTCGTTGGATCCCGACCGGCAGATAGAGCCCGGCATCGGCCTTCATGGTCACCATCAGCGCCTGGAAACAGGCATCGAGCAGCGACGGATGGAGCCGGTAGGCCTCATCGGCGCGGCTCCAGGCCTCATGAGCCGCCACCTCGACCAGTACCGCATTCTCACAGCGCGTCAGAGATTTCAATCCCCGAAACCAGGGACCGTAGTGGAGTCCCATGCCATCCAGCTGGGCGTAGACCGCCTCGATGTCCATCTTCTCGGTGCAGAAACGGCGAATCGTGGTCATGTCCAGATGGCCGGCCTCGCCGAGACCCTCCGAGGAGATCACCCCCGAGGCGTGCAGCGACCAGTGATCGGATTGATCCTGCCGTTGTCCGTGTACGGTGTAGCGGTGCTGGTTGGGATCAAAGGCGATGTGCAGGTTCACATCCCCGCTGGCATTGAGCACCATGGCCTGATGAAAGCGCAGCGACTCCAACAGGCACGGGGTCTCCCCATTCAAGGCGCGATGGATCGCAAGGCCAATCTCCACGTAGCCCGCTCCCGGAAAGACCACCGACCCTTCCACCTGGTGATCGCGGACAAAGGGGAGCAGTTCGGTGTTGATCTGGCTCTCCCACGCCGGGATGGGCGCGTTGACACGTTGGGCCAACAGGCCGTGTTCGACCTGGTAGAGCCGGTCGAAGAGCGCCGCCTCACTCTCCGGCCAGTAGCGCTCGCGCTGCCAGGGGTAGAGCGGCAGTCGCAGTTGCTGCTCCAGATGGTCGGGGTAGAGGCGGCTCCAGTCGACCGGGTAGCCGAAGGTGTAGAGTTTGCCCACGCAGTCGAGCACCGAGGCGTGCTCCGGTTTGCCGCGGCTCAAGGTGAAGAGCGTCTCGCCGCTCACACCCGCGTGGCTCAAACACTCCTTGATCGAGGTGCCCAGCACCGGATGGGGACCGATCTCGATGAAGAGGCCATAGCCATCCGCGATCAGCGCGCCGATCGCCTCGGCAAAGAGCACCGGCTCGCGCAGGTTGTTGCACCAGTAGTCGGCGTTCCAGTCAGCCGCGTTGACCCGTTTGCCGGTCACGGTCGAGTAGAGCGGCAGGGTGGGCAGGCGGGGTTGGAGGCTTTGCAGCGCGGCGCGCAGCTCCGGTTTGAGCGGGTCCATGGCCGGGCTGTGGTAGGGGATGTCGACCCGCAAAAACTTGTTGAACACGCCCCGGCCCTCCAGCTCTTTGGCGATCACCTCCAATGCTGCGGCGTCGCCTGCCAGGTTGGTCGAATCAGGGCTGTTGATCGCGGCTACCACCACAAGGCCTGCGTGCGGGGCCAGGAGCGGTGGACACTCGTCCGGTTTCAGACCCACCGCGAGCATGCGCCCTGCGCCCACGGCGCGTTGTTGCAGATGGCTGCGGTGATAGCTCACCAGGATCGCATCCTCCAGGCTCAACGCCCCGGCGATGTAGGCTGCCGACACCTCACCCAGGCTGTGACCGACGATTGCTGCCGGCTCGATCCCCCAGGCGCGCAGCATGGCCAGCAATCCCAGCTGCACCACGAAGTTGCCCGGCTGGGCGAATTGGGTCTCGGTGATGCGCGATTCGGCCTCCGGGCGGGTCATCTCCTCCAGGATCGACCAGCCGGAGACCTTTTGAAAGAGGGCGTCGATGGTCTCGGCGGTCTCGCGGAAAATCGGCTCCTCGGCCAACAGTTGCCGACCCATGGCCCACCATTGCGGCCCCATGCCGGTCAACACGAACACCGGGCGTCTGACTTGCTCCTCCTTGAGTTTGCTCGTTGAGAGCGGCAGGGCATCGGGCGCGGTGAAGGCTTTGAGTTGTCCGATCAGGTTTTCGTGCGAGTTGGCCACCAGGGCCAAACGGCGATCCAGATGGGTGCGGTGCACACCGGCGGCCCGGCCCAGATGGGGCAGGGCGGGTGGATTTTCTTGCTCCAGTTGGTCGATCCAGCGTTTGGCCAGGGATTTGAGTCCACCCTCGCAGCCGGCGGAAAGGGGGATTAGGCAAGGCTTGCCCGTCGCCCCCGGCAGCGGCTCGGGCAGGGTGGGAGTTGGTGGTTGCGAGAGGATCGCATGGGCGTTGGTGCCGCCGTAGCCAAAGGAGTTGACCCCGGCAAAGGCGGGTCCGTCGCCTGTGGGGATCGGTTGCAGGGTGCGAGACACCTGCAGGCGCAGCTCCTCAAAGGGGATGCGCGGGTTGAACTCTTGGAGATTGGCCTGGGGTACGACCTGGCCGTGGGCGAGGCAGAGGGTCGCTTTGATCAGACCCGCGACGCCGGCTGCGGCCTCTAAGTGACCAATGCTCGATTTGACCGAGCCGACGAAACAGGGTTGGTCCACCGGGCGACCCTGACCGTAGACCGCGCCGAGCGCCTTGCACTCGGTGGGATCGCCCAGGGCCGTGCCGGTGCCGTGCGCCTCGATGTAGCGGATTCGATGGGGATCGATTTGGCCATCGTGGCACACCTTTTCGATCAGCGCCTGTTGGGCCGGACCACTCGGCACGGTGATGCCGTTGGTGTGACCATCCTGGTTGGCGCCGGTGGCGTGTACCAGGGCGTAGATGCGATTGCCGTCGCGTTGGGCTGCTGCGAGCGGCTTGACCAGCACGATGCCCGCCCCTTCGCCGCGGCCATAGCCGTCGCCGCGCGCGTCGAAGCTCTTGCTGCGTCCGTCAGCGGCCAAAAACTGCCCTTTATGCAGCGCGATGTTGTACTCCGGGCGGATCATCAGGTTGACCCCACCGGTGACCGCCATCGAGCACTCGTTGTTCCAGACCGCCTGACAGGCCTGATGGAAGCTCACCAGCGACGAGGAGCAGGCGGTATCCATGGCGATGCTGGGGCCGAGCAGATTGAAGGCGTGCGAGATGCGGTTGGCCAGCATGGCCAGATTGACACCGATGGCCGAGCTGTTGTTGAGCAGTTGGCGGTTCAATGGGGAGAGGGTGATGGCGGTGAAATCCTGCATGAAGCCACCGATGTAGACCCCGGTATCCGAGCCGTTCAACCGCTCCATGTCGAGCCCCGCATCCTCGCACGCCTCCCAGACCACCTCCAAGAGCAGCCGTTGTTGCGGATCCATGGCCTGAGCATCGCGCGGCGAGATGCCGAAGAAGAGCGGATCAAAGCCGTCGATGTTGGTTTGCAAAAATCCGCCGTGGCGTACCGGCATCTTGCCTGGGCGGTTGGGATCGACATCGGCGAAGCGGCCCAGGCTCCAGCGATCGGGCGGGGTTTCGATCACGCCGTCGCGGCCTGCGGAGAGCATTTGCCAGAACTCTGCCGGGCTGTGGGAGCCGCCGGGAAAACGGCAGCCAATGCCGATGATGGCCAGGGGTTCGCGTGGAGGGCGTGGGGTGGTGTTGTTCATGATCATCCGTTGCGGTTTTGATATTGAATGCGAAAGATGCAGGAGTTCCGGGGAGCGGCAAGGTTTCCGCCCACCTGTCAACGAGTCAGGGGCAAAATGATGGCATCACTCCAGAATCACCGGCATCTCGGTGAACCGCCCGTCGTGATTTTTCAGAAGATAGCGCGTCCCGTTTTTCTCCACGATTGAATCGTTGGTCAGAAGCGAGATCTTGCCGATGTTGGTGGCCACCACGTAGAGCGGCTGGGCCAGGCCGGTGGTGTGACCGCGCAGGGCGTCGCGGATCAGCTCCGACCCCTTTTCCAACGGGGTGCGGAAGTGATCGATGCCAGGGGCCGCCTCGCAGTAGAAAAGATAATAGGGACGCACACGAATGCTCAAGAGTTGCTGATGCAGTTGGCGGAACACCTCGACCGTATCGTTGATCCCCTTGAGCAGCACCGCCTGATTGCCGACATTGATGCCGCAGGTGGTCAGGTCATACACCGCACGGGCGGTGAGTTCGGTGATCTCCTTGGGGTGGTTGATCTGCGTGTTGACCCAGATCGGCACCTTGTGATAGCCGGCCAGTTTTTTTAGAAGCGCTGCGTTGATCCGCTGCGGCAGCACCACCGGCAGACGCGAGCCGAAACGGATCATTTCGATGTGCGGGATCTCCCGCAGCCGGCGGATGAGGTATTCGATCTCATCGTCGTTAAGCAGCAACGGATCCCCGCCGGTGATCAGCACGTCGCGGATTTCCGGATGTTCGGCGATCCAGAGGAGCCCCTCGTCGACATCCAGGCGCAGTTTGAGCACCTTGTCAATGGTCACCTCGCGCCGGAAGCAGTGACGGCAGTAGATCCCGCAGGTCTGGGTGACCGCAAAGGCCACCCGATCGCGATACTGCCGGGCGATCGAGTCGGGACGCTTCTCCTCGGTGCTGCGATTCTCCTTCCAGACCAGATACCCTTCCATGCCCAGTTCGTTCTGGAATTCGAGCAGCGAGGGGATCACCTGCCGGACACTCCGGGTCATCCTTGTCCATCAGGCTGGCAAAGTAGGGGGTGGTGCCCCAGCGGGTATGCTTGTGCGCGAGGATGCCTTCCCGTTCCGAGGGGGAGACATTGATGAATCTCTCCAGTTTTTCCAATGTGTTGACGTGATTCTTGAGCTGATCGCGCCATTCGTTCATGTCGTGCGTACCGCGTTGGGGTGGATGCCGGGGGCGGGTGTTATGAAAGTGGGCAGTTATGGAATGATCAAGTGTTCTTTGGCCTATTTATATTTAATGATAGACCCTTTTGAGCGGGAAATGAATCTTTTTTTCGTCTGGATTGTTGGATGTGCCGGTAAGTGGAGCTGAAGGCGCGCAAGCTGTACCGGGTGAATTATTCGTCGAAAGCACACGAGCCTGTCATATCTGGCCGCCTGGACGGTGCCGGAGGTGCTCTTGCGGATCGAAACTGCCCGGATCCGTGCCCGGAAAAGCCTCGCGAAACCGCTTGCGCATGTCAACGTCTCCGGCGAAGACGGTCCACCAGATCG
>JAMOBI010000120.1:0-8738 GCA_039908105.1 Magnetococcus sp. YQC-9 | reverse complement strand
GTAGCGACGCGCGAGGAGGAGATCGTCTTGCCCGAACGGCTCGATGGGGTGGACATTCAGGCGGGTCTGGCCAATCTCAACGGCAATCGCAAACTTTACAAGAAAATTCTCGGGGATGTGTTCAGCCGTTTCCACGACGTGGTGCCGCGTTTGCAGGGCGAATTGGCGCAGGGTGGACGGGATGAGGCCAGGCGGTTGATCCATACCTTCAAGGGGGTATCTGGCACGTTGGGCGCACGCGAGGCGCAAAAGCTCTCCGGGCAGCTTGAAGAGGCGCTGGTGGATGGCGCTCTGGAGCGGGTGGAGCTGCTCATGCCGGTGTGGATACCGGTGGTGGAGCGGGTGATGACGGCACTGGCCGGGGTTGGCACTCCGGTGATGGGGGAGGAGGCCGCTCGACAAGGCCGCGTTGCGGGCGATTTTCGACCGATTGGCCGTTTTGATTGAAGAGGGGGATTCGGATGCTCAGGAGTGGGCGGCAAAGGCCAGGGAGCTTTTGACCGGCTCATCGGTGGAAGCGGGCATGGAGCGCATGGCCGCACAGATTGACGATTACGAGTTTGAGTTGGCGCGTGAGACCTTGGGAGGGATTGTAGAGATTCATCTCCCAGGGTTTTGCTTTTGATTTTGCTTTTGCCTTTGATTTTAGCGCGCTCTTTCCAAGAAGCATTTTTCGCGGTTTTTGCGAAAAATGCGCCGCGCGCCGCCTTCGCGGGAGTCGTTTCCGCTTTTTGGAAACGACTCCCGCATCTTGCACGCGGCCTTGCGCAAAACTACGCATCCCAAAACAGGTGCGGTTTAGATAACGATGCTCGCATAATGCACACGACCTTTAGAAAATGACACATCTCACGATGGTTGCGGTATAAAAGCCTGAATTGGCCGGATGAGGGACGGAAGACGAGATTTTCTTATCGTGGAACGCCCAAAGGGTGTTCGTGAAAGCGTGCAGGGGAATGAGCCGTGGAACTGGATGAAAATCGCCCCAAGGTGTTCATCGTTGATGATGAAACGGTCAATATCGATGTCTTGGCCAATTTGTTGAAACCGCATTATCGCGTGGTTTCGGCCAAGAGCGGTGCAACAGCCCTGGCGCGACTCGATGCCCATGCCCTGCCGGATCTGATCCTGTTGGATGTGGTGATGCCCGGCATGGATGGTTACGAGGTGTGCGCGCTTTTGAAGAAGAATCTGCGTACCCGCGACATTCCGGTGATCTTCATCACCTCCAACACCGCCGAGGAGGATGAAACCCGGGGATTTGAGTCCGGTGCTGTCGATTACATCGGCAAGCCGTATCGTCCGGCGATTGTGCTGGCGCGCGTCAAAACCCATATCGAACTCAAACGGCGCGGGGATCTTTTGGAGCAGATCGCGGTACTCGACGGTTTGACCAGCATCCCGAACCGGCGGCGTTTCGATCAATTCCTGGAATACGAATGGGGTCGTTCGCAGCGTTTTGCCCATCCGCTTTCGCTTTTGTTGATGGATATCGACTATTTCAAGATGTACAACGACTGTTACGGCCATGCCCAGGGGGATCACTGTTTGCGGCAGGTGGCCGAGGCGATCGCCCGTTCCATGCCGCGTACCGTCGATCTGGCGGCCCGATACGGCGGCGAGGAGTTCGCCTGTGTGCTGCCCGAAACCCACGAGCCGGGTGCCAAGGCGGTGGCAGAGCGTATTCTCTCCTCGATTCGGGCGCTCAAGATTCCCCATGCCCACTCCAAGGCCGGCGAATACGTCACCGTGAGCATCGGGGTGGCCTGCATGATTCCGAGTCACGAGCGGCAGCCGTTGGATCTGATCACCCGGGCCGATCAGGCGTTGTACAAGGCCAAGCGGGGCGGACGCAATCGGATCGCCTTGTTGGATCAGCCTGCTGAAGCGATGCATGAATAGGAGCGAGGAGCCGGAAAGATGAGCACGGATTTGCCCAAAATTCTGATCGTGGATGACGAGACCACCAACATCGATGTGCTGGTGGGGCTTTTGGAGGAGGAGTGCAAGACCGTGGTCGCCAAAAACGGCGAGCAGGCGTTAAGGCGTGCCCTGGTCAAGCCCCATCCCGATCTGATTCTGTTGGACATCATCATGCCCGACATCGACGGCTTCGAGGTGTGCCGCCGCCTGAAGGAGAACCCGGAAACCAGCGACATTCCCATCATTTTCATCACCGGCAAGGAGTCGGAACAGGACGAGACCCGTGGACTCTCAGTCGGCGCGGTTGATTTCATCCGCAAGCCGTTCAGTCCGGTGGTCGCCTTGGCGCGCATCCAGACCCATCTGGCCTTGCAAAGGCAGCGTTGCCATCTGCGCGAGTTGAACGAACTCAAGAACCGTTTCCTCGGCATGGCGGCACACGATCTGCGCAATCCTTTGAATTCGATTGCCGGCTTGAGTGAGATCCTTCTGACCATGCCGTTGGAAGAGAGCGAAAAACGAGACTTCATCCACACCATCCACGAAGTTTCGGGGCAGATGCTCCAATTGATCCACGATCTGTTGGATGTCAGCACCATCGAGAGTGGTCAATTCGTGCTGGAAAAGCGCTCCTGCGATGTGGTCGCGTTGCTTGGCGAACGCCTGGAGCTGTTGCGCGTCACGGCCCGTGACAAAGAGGTTACGATTCGCGAGGATTTCCAGGCAACCCGACCCATTCTGGCCGATCCGGATCGCCTGGCCCAGGTGATCGATAATCTGGTCAGCAATGCCATCAAGTTCTCTCCGTCCGGTTCTGAGATCACGGTCCGTTGCGGATATATGCATGAGCGTTTATTCTTGCAGGTGGTTGATCAGGGGCCGGGTATCCCGGATGCCGAACGCCACCGGTTGTTCGGCGCTTTCCAGCGTTTGAGCACCCGTCCGACGGCTCAGGAAAAGAGTACCGGACTGGGGTTGTCCATTGTCAAACGGATTGTCGATGCGCATCATGGGGAGATCGTGGTAGCCAACAACGCCGATTGCGGGGCGATCTTCACCTGTTTTTTGCCGGAAGGTTCCCGGGAGAACTTTCCGGTGCATGCCCGTTCCATGTTGGCGACGGGCACGGCGTTGCGTCTGCTTCTGATCGATGACGATCCGGTGTTGCGTCTCATGTACGCCAAGGCCTTTGCGGAGGAGGGGTTCGAGTGGGTCGGCGAGGCGGCGGATGGTCGGGAGGGGTTGAGGCTTTATCAGGCATTGAAACCGGATGTGGTGATCTGCGATATTGAGATGCCGGTCATGGATGGTCAGGAGACCCTCCGGGGTATTTTGGCCGTTGATCCCAATGCCTGCGTGATCGTTTTGACCTCCTCGACGGATCAGGAGAAGTGGACCATCTGTCTGGCCAACGGGGCCAGATATACCTTGCGCAAGGATACGCCGTTTCCGGAGATTCGTCGCAAGGTGCTGGAAATCTGGAAAGAATACCAGAGTCGATTTGTGTGAATCCTCGTCATTGTCGGTCAGCTGGCATTTGGTATCGAGATTTAAAAAATGCAAGAAACTCAAGGTACGATCCTGATCGTCGATGACGAAACCACCCATTTGGAGAGCCTGGCCGATCTGTTGGATGGCCAGTATCTGATTCTTTCGGCCAAAGACGGCCCTGAGGCGTTGCGTCTGGCAGAGGGGGATCCCCGACCCGATCTGATCCTGCTGGATCTGGCGATGCCGGGGATGGATGGATACGAGGTGTGCCGGCGACTCAAAGCGAACCCGATCACCGAAGCGATCACGGTGATTCTGGTCTCCGAGCACAACCAGTACGGTGCCGAGGAGTTTGGATTGGCCCTGGGCGCGGTCGATTATCTCTTCAAGCCGATCCGGCCAGCCCTGTTACGCGCACGTGTGCGCACTCACATGGCCCTGGCCGCCCATAGTCGTCTGTTGGAGAGCCAGGTTCAGGAACGCACCCGGGAGCTGGAGAAGGCTCAGGAAGCGCTGCGCTCCTCCATGGGCAACCTGTTGACCATTCGCGTCGGTCCGGGGGTCTATTGGCTGCAGATTCCGGAGGCAGGGATCTTTGTTCTGTGCGGATGTCCAAGCGAGGTGGTCAAGCTGTTGATGCACAAGGGGTTGAATGCCCCGGCCATCCAGAACGGCGTCCATTTTGAAACCGGTCCGAACGTCATCCTGCTTTCGGACCTTTTGATGCAGAACGGCGGTTTTTCCAATATGGCGGAGTTCCCGGTTCTGCAGATGCTCTACCGGCAGGGGATGATCCTGCCGGGCCATCCGAACAACACCGGCGTCAAACCGCTATTGATGGGCGCCGAGGATCAGGTCAAGGCGCAGCTCGCCTACATTCATCGGGGCAACTACGGTTTGTCACGCGAGGAGCTTGAAGGGGTCGGTCTGGACGAAGAGACCGTCGAGATGATGATGCGCATCAAGCTGCAATTCGCCTTCGGACGCATCCGCGAGCCCTCGGAGTTTCTCGATACCCTTTGCGTCACCGATCAGCCCCGGGAGATCCGCAACGGCGCGACGATCCAACGGCTGGGGGTCAATCGTTTCCGGATCGCTTTCCGCGAGCAGAGTGCTGACATCGATCTGAACCTGCCCAAGGATACGGTCTACCGCTCCCCCTATCCGTTGGGATTCCATCGGGTGCAGCGGCACTATTTCGCGGTGCTGCACACCGGCGAGGGGGATGGATGGGATCCGGATCGCCCGAGCATGAGCAGCGTGCTGATGTTTCAGGGGAGATTCTACCTCATCGATGCCATTCCGGGGGTGCTCAACGTCCTGACCGCGATGGGTATCGACATCAGCGAGGTGGAGGGGATCTTCCACACCCACGCCCACGATGATCACTTCGCCGGACTGCCGGCCCTGATTCAGACCGATCGACGCTTGAAATACTACGCCACGCCGATGGTGCGCGCGTCAGTGGCCAAGAAATTCGCGGCGCTCATGTCCTTTGACGAGGACAAGTTCTCCCAATTCTTCGAGATTCATGACCTCCAGTTCGACCACTGGAACCAGTGCGGCGGTCTGGAGGTGCGTCCGATCTACTCCCCGCATCCGGTCGAGACCTCGTTGCTGCTGTTTCGCGTCTTGGCTGCGGACGGCTATCGCACCTACGCCCACTGGACCGATCTGACCTCCTTTGCGGTGCTCGATCGCATGTGCAAGCCGGGCCCGTTCGCGATCACCGAGGCGCAGGTGCAGCGCATCAAGGAGCGTTATCACACGCCTGCTGATTTGAAAAAACTCGACATTGGCGGCGGGATGATTCACGGCATGGCGCAGGATTTCAAGGGAGATCTCTCTCAACGACGCATCCTGGCCCATCTGTCACGCGATCTGACCACCGAGGAGATGGAGATCGGTTCGGAATCGACCTTCGGCGCCCTGGACATTCTGATTCCGGGCGAGCAGGACTACCGGCGGCAGCGGGCCTTTTATTATCTGCGCGGGCTTTTCCCAGGGATCACCGACGACGATATCCGCATGCTGATCAACGGGCCGATCGTCCAATACAACGCGGGTTCATTCATCCGCTGGGAGGTCGAGGAACTCGATTTCGTCGAGATGACCATCTCCGGGGATATCGTCTATCTGGATGCCGATTTCGGCATTCGTTACCATTTGGGCTTTGGGGCCTTCATGGGGTTGCAGCGCATCTTTCCCGACACCCTGCACGACGAGGGGGGGTATCGTTCGGTGTCGCACAGCGCGGTGTTGCGGATTCCGGTCCATCTGTTCCGGATCTTTCTGGAGAACAACGGACTCTACGACAAACTGGTCCTGGTGTTGGAAAAGATCCGTTTTCTGCGTCATACGTGGCTTTTTGGTGAGCAGACCTCGTTCGTGTTTCTGGCCACGCTCGCGGTCACTCTTCAGAATGTGCGGTTGGAGCAGGGGGCTTCGATCGAGATCCCCGCCGATCAGCCGGTGTTGTGGCTGGTGGCTTCGGGCCGGGTGCTGATGTGCAATGCGGAGGATCAGCTGATGGAGCGGATCGATGCGGGTGGATTTTTCGGCGAGTGGGGCTATTTGAATCCCTCCCCCTCCCCGTGGCGTTTCAAGATGGAGCAGGCCGGTGAGTTGGTCCGTCTGCCTTGGGCAGGACTCCTTGATGCACCGATCATTCACTGGAAGATGCTGGAGACAGCTCAGAAACGCGCCCGGCTTACATTGGTTAAGTAAATGGAAAGGAGCTGCATGACCACACCGGTGTTGCTCGACGAGGTCGAGGAAGATGCCTTCAAGGAGCTGTTCAATCTGAGTTTCGGTGCCACCGCCGCCACGCTGAGCGAGATGGTGGATGCGGAGATCGAACTGTCGGTCCCGGCCTTTTCCAGATTGTCGGGCCGCTCGTTGCTCATGCAGATCCATCGGCTGTTCGGCTCGTCGATCGGTCTGGTCGGGATGGATTATCGTTTCATCTTTCCGGGTGAGCATGTGGTGCCGGGCAAGGCGGTGTTGCTGGTGCGGGCGGTGGAGATCGTCCATTTCCTTGAGGCCCTGCATGGCGCCTCCATCCCCGAGGAGATGATCCCGCAGATCGAACAGGACTCCATGCAGTTGGCGGGTGACGTGTTGCTTTACACCTGTGCCAGCAGTTTGAGCCGGATGCTGGAATCGGAGATCGACTGCGAACGACCGGTTTTCTTCCACGGTGAGGCGCCAGAGTTGCCGCATCATCTGGGGTTGGTGGGAGAATATGCCGAAGAGGAGTTGTTGATGCTGCGGGTGGATTTTTTCATGGCCGGCAAAGGGGTGTCCGGTTCCCTGTTGACCTGGATGTCTGGCGAGGGCTTGCCGTATCTGAAGGCCGAGATCGATCATTTCATTGCCAGTCAGATGCTCTGACCCGGCTGGAAGGCGGATATGGAGATCATCCGGCTCGATCCTGGGGAGTTGTACATCGGAACCGCGCCTGCTGAGGTGCATACCATTCTGGGTTCTTGCGTTTCCATCGTTTTTTATCATGCCCGACTCCAACAGGGGTCCATCTGTCATGGTCGCAAACCGGCGCACGACTGCGCGCGTTCGGCCACAGGACTCAAGGTATGTCGCGAGTTGGGGGATCATGTGTACTGTTCGTTGGATTTCATGCTCGCCTGGTTCGATACGCGCGGGGTGCCGCGCTCCGAGTTGGAGGTGAAACTGTTCGGTGGGGCGATGATGTTCAACAATCCCATCATGACAGGGGGAACCAATCTGGGAATGGGCAAGCGTAATGTGGATACGGCCATGGAGTTCATCCGTTCCAAACGGTTGCATCTGACCGCCTCGGATGTGGGTGGACCGTGGGCCCGGCAGATCGTCTTTTTTACCGACACCGGTGAGATCCGGCTGAAAAGGGTGCGCAAGTCGGAGCAGGAGCTGAACGGGTTGCAGGAGCTTTGAGAGGTTTGGATCGAAACATGTTGAAACTCGGGGTCAATGTCGATCATATCGCCACGGTGCGCCAGGCGCGCGGCAGTCGCTATCCGGATCCGGTGGAGGCGGCTCTGGTGGCCGAGCGGGCTGGCGCAGACGGGATCACCGTGCATCTGCGCGAGGATCGACGGCACATCCAGGAGAGGGATGTGCAACTGTTATTGGAGATGGTCCAGACCAAGGTCAATCTGGAGATGGCGGCCAGTAACGAAATGGTGGCGTTGGCCTGTCGGCTGCGACCGGCGGATTGTTGTCTGGTGCCGGAGAAGCGTGCCGAATTGACCACCGAGGGTGGGTTGGACATCCTCGCCAACAAGGAGGCGGTTCGTCGGGCAACCGAAAGTCTCTCGCAAGCCGGGATCCGGGTTTCGTTGTTCATCGATCCGGATCCGGAGCAGATTCGTGCAGCGGTGGCGGTGGGTGCGCCGATGGTGGAGCTGCATACTGGTGCCTATGCCGAGAGCCACGATCCGTCACAGCGCGAGGAGGCGTTGAATCGCCTGCGTCTGGCTGTGGAGGTGGCGCGGGCGCGTGGTCTGACGGTGAATGCGGGGCATGGTTTGCATTATCACAATGTGCAGCCAGTGGCGGCCATTCCCGGTTTGACGGAGTTGAACATCGGCCATGCGATCATCGCACGGGCGCTGTTCGAGGGCATGGAACGGGCGGTACGTGAGATGAAGCGGCTGATGTGTGAGGCTGCGGGCTGGCGCAAGTGATTCTGGGGGTGGGCACTGATCTGGTGGTCATCGAGCGGATCGGTCAGGTGATGGAGCGTTTTCCGGAGCGATTCCCGGCGCGGGTTTTCACCGAGGCGGAGTTGAATCAGTGTGCGGGACGGCAGGCTGGGCGGATCGCCTGTCTGGCCAAGCGGTTCGCGGCCAAGGAGGCGTTTGCCAAGGCGTTGGGGAGCGGCATGCGCGATGGCCTTTGGTTCAATCAGATGGAGGTGGGGAACGATGCGCTCGGCAGGCCGGTGATGCGGGTGAGCGGCGAGTCGGCGCGTGCTCTGGAGCGGTTACGGCTGATTCATCAAGCGCGGGAAGTGGCGATTCATCTGTCGTTGGCTGATGATGGTGGGTTTGCCTTGGCGTATGTGGTGTTGGAGAGCGTGGGGGTGGTTGACATGCCGGGATGATTTTTTTTGAACCGCACAAAGCCTGGGATGTGTGGCTTTTCCTGGTGAAAAAAAAGAGCGGGTCTGGGAGATTCATCTCCCGGACCCGCTCTTTTTTTTCACTAAACCGCAACCATCACGGGATGCGTAGTTCCATTAATAGGGGTCCAGGGGGATTATCCCCCTGGTGGGATCCAAGGGCAAAGCCCTTGGGACTTTAGTTTTTGACTTTAGCGCGCTC
>JAMOBI010000119.1:0-11014 GCA_039908105.1 Magnetococcus sp. YQC-9 | reverse complement strand
AGAGCGCGCTAAAGTCAAAAACAAAGTCCCAAGGGCTTTGCCCTTGGATCCCACCAGGGGGATAATCCCCCTGGACCCCTATTAATGGAACTACGCATCCCGTGATGGTTGCGGTTTAGAACGTTAAACCGCAACCATTCCGGGATGCGTAGCTTTTCGCAAAAGGCGCGAAAAATGCTTATTGAAAGAGCGCGCTAAAATCTAAAGTCAAAACCCTGGGAGATGAATCTCCCAGACCCTCTCTTTATTTTTACCAGTAAAAACTACACATTCCAAGCTGGGTGCGGATTGGGTGTGGTTTAGTGGTTGGACAGTAAACCAGTCAGATCCCGCTTGCACTGCGCGATGAAACGCTCCTTCTGCGCCGGACTCAACATCAACTCCCCTTGGCCGCGCTTGCCCTGACGGATGAACGAGGCCAATTGATAACCCCGATCAAGCGCCAGACCGGTGGTGTGGTCGAACTGCGGCTCGTGTTGTTTCATGAAGGCGAAACCGCACCGCTCGGCGATCACCGGCACCCGTTCCGGATCCAGCGGCAGGTTGCAGAAGGCGGCCACCCGCCGTACCGTACCCGGCAGATCGGCGATCACCTCCTCGTAGCGCAAGAACAATACGTCCGGGTCATCGCGATGCTGCCACCAGCCGCGTACATGGTCAAACCAGGATTGAAACTGCACCTCGCCGCGCATGAACCGCTCGAAGAACTGCTCGAAGCTGCCGCGAAAGGAGAGATGCGAGCCATAGAAGTGATAATACGACACCAGCACATCCTGCCCGTCGCGCATCACATAGATGTATTTGCCCCGTTTTCTCGGGGTATCGGCATAGGCCAGATGACACTTGAAGACCCGCGGCGAAGGCATGGCATTGAAATAGGCCATGGCTGCGGTCGGGTTGGACATGATGCGCCGCTCGAACCACGGCACCACCATGCCAATGTGCTGAAACGCCATGTTGCCGTCCGTGGTCAGTTGATAGAGCATCATCTGCATCAACGTGGTGCCGGAACGGGGATAGGTGACCACGAAGATGTCGTCTGGCCGGTCCTCCATCTCATAGGCCACGGTGCGCTGCAGATCGATCTGCAGCGCAATGGTCTCCAACAACTCGGCCAGGCCGCGCAAGGCGCCACTGACGCCACCGATCAGGCGATTGGCGGTCTGCTGCAAGGGCGTATTCATCCTGCGATTTCCATGAAGTGCTCAGGAGATGTGGGTATGCATGAAAGAAAGATCCGGGGGCGTTGGAGGCGCCCCCGGCAAGGCGATCCATGGTGAGGTTCAGGTGCCACAGGTGTTCATTACAGCGGCTTGGTCAAGGTCAAGGTGACGACCGATCCTTGAGGACGATCCACGGCATCGAACTCCTTGACGCCGCGCAGCGACAACACCCCCTTTAAGAACGGTACGGTGACGGACACCTCAGGGCCGATACCGAAGACCCGATCGTGCACCGCCGGATTGCCGACTGCGGCGGATCCCTTGTCATCGCTGACCTGCCACTGCGCATAGCCGGCTACACCGAGTTCCACCAGATCATGCACCTTGCGACCGATGCCCCACTCAAAGTGGAAGTCGTCGCCGAGGCGCAGATCGGTCTGATCCTTCTTGGAGTGGATCTCGTAGCGGGAGAGCAGCGACATGGACCAGAGCTTCTCGGCATCCGGATACCAGGTGCCGCCCAGGGTGAACATCAAGGTGTAGAAATCCTTGCCCGGCGAGGCGGGGTTGAGTTTGTCGTAACGTCCGGTCGGCAGATAGCCCCCCACCGCTGCCGCCGCATCCCACTGTCCGCCGTGCCAGGAGAGCAGCAGCGGTTCGATGGTGATGTCGCCCACACCGAACTTGTCGAAGTCGAGGCCGCCGCCGACATTTTTCATGTCCAGATCGGTATTGACCAGCGGTACGATGACATCCAGGCCGTAATCGGCGCCCAGCAGTTTGTGGTTGGTGATCCAGATGAGACGGTTGACCGTGGCGAAGACATCGAGGTCCAGACCGACGGGCTGATTATTGCCGCCCTGATCCTTGAGTTTCGAGGCACCGTAATAGACATTGTACCACCGCCAGTAGACCCCCGGCGGTGGCAGGGAGGCGGCCTTGATCCCCTCCACGCCATGTACGTAATGTCCAGCCTCTCCGGCGGCCAGAGCATCCGACCCCAACGCGAGACCGGTTGCGCACACCCCGGCCAAAACCACTGTTCCGAATCGGTTCATGATCCTACCTCGTGATGAGTTCAACTGATTAATAAAAGTAAGGATAAGGCTTCAATCACCAGAGCAATCGTTCTCAACGCCGCATCTTGCAGAAAGAGCGTCGCAACGTCAATGGAACGAGTGGCCATACGATGGCATGAACGGTGATTGAACGGATTGTCAGCTCGGGTGAATCATGCTGCATGGACAACCGGATGGATCTTGCCCATGATGGGTGATGGATCATTCATCCATAAATCTTCACATCGGAGGCGCGCATGGCCCAATTCACGATCACGGGCGAAATCGATCCCTTATTGCACATCTCTTTGCAACAGGGGGAGACGATCCTGGCCGAATCCAACGCCATGGTGATGATGGAAGAGAGTCTGACCCTGGACGGTTCGCTGGGCAATCAGGGGGTGTTCGGGGCGATCATGCGCCGCCTGGCTAACGAGGAGACGATTTTCCAGCAGAAGATCACGGCCAAAAGCGGTCCGGGTGATGTATTGTTGGCAGCCCCTTTTCCGGGTGGCATGCATCTGTTGGAGATCGGACCCCGGCAGTATCATCTGGCCGACGGCGCCTTTCTGGCCAGCACCGAGGGGGTGGCGGTGGAGAGTGTCATGCAGAATCTCGGCAATGCGATTTTTGGTGGCACGGGGGGATTTTTCATCCAGAAAACCTCGGGCAAGGGCAAGCTGGCCGTGGCTGCCTTCGGGTCGGTCTTTTTGTTGGATGTCAAACCTGGACAGCCGTTGACCATTGATAACGAACACATCGTGGCCTGGGAGACCAGCCTTAACTACGAAATCACCACGCCCCTGTTGAGCGCAGCCACCAGCGGCGAGGCCGTGGTGCTGCGCTTTTCCGGCCAGGGACAGATTTTGCTCGCCTCGCGCAACAAAAAGACGCTGATCGCCTGGCTGGCCGAGAATCTGCCGACCGGGCAAAACAGCACCTCCTGATCCTAAACCGCACCCAGCTTGGAATGTGTCGTTTTTACTGGTGGAAAAAAAGAGAGGGTCTGGGAGATTCCTCTCCCAGGGTTTTGCCGTTGACTTTAGAGCGCTCTTCAAAAGAAGCATGTTTCGCGTTTTCTGCGAAAAATGCGCCGCGCGGCCTTGCAAAACCACACATCCCAAAACAGGTGCGGTTTAGAGGCTGCCAATGCGCGTAAAGAGCATGAAACTTATATCGGCACTACTGGTGATCGGGTGATAATTGGGCTATGATGCCCGGTTGAAACCCGCTCGATCCCATTCGCGTTTTCATTGGAAATTATCCATGAAATTATTGGAATTTTTTAACCGGGAATTGGAAATCTCCAAGAGTTCCATCCTCGGCAGCACCGCCATCGCCGGTGCGGCCAGCGCGATACTCTTGGGGGTGATCAACGCCGGTGCGGAAAAGGCGGCCAATCAGGAGGTCAAGGACCACTTTTTTTGGATCTTCATCGCCTCTTTTCTGCTCTTTTTCATCACCAAGAAATTCGCCTTGAGTGCGGCGTCGGTGGCGGTCGAGGCCGCAGTCCGCAAGGTGCGCATCCGCATCGCCGACAAGATCCGGCGCTCGGAACTCTCCTTCGTCGAAAACATGGGTCGGGCCAGCATGTTCACCCGCCTGACCCAGGATGCCAACCTCATCTCCCAATCCGCCGTGATCATCATCAACGCCAGCCAGTCGGCCATCGTGCTGGTCACCACCCTGATTTACGTGGCCTGGCTCTCGCCGGTCGGCTTGCTGATCATCACCGCTGCGCTCACCACCGGCAGCGGACTCTATCTGGCCAACAACCGCAAGAACGCCGACGCCTTCGAGGCGGTCAACCGCAAGGAGTCCGAGTTTTTTGACGCCTTGAACCATCTGTTGAGCGGCTTCAAGGAGGTCAAGATCAACCAGAAGAAGAGCGAGCGACTTTTCGAGCACATTGAACGCATCTCCATCGAAACCGAACAGCTCAAGGTGACCTCCGGACTGCGCTTCGTGGTTGATTTCATGTTTTCGCAGGTCTCTTTCTACCTGTTGTTGGCGATCATCGTCTTCATCCTGCCGCAACTGGAGCCGACCCATTACACCATCGTCATCAAGCTGACCGCCTCGACCCTGTTCATCATCGGTCCGGTCAACCTGTTGGTGGGCGCGATTCCGATCTTCACCATGGCTGATGTCGCGGTTCGCAACCTCTACAAGCTGGAAAACGAACTCGATGCCCAGGGGTTGAGCGATCAACCGCTCAATGTCCGCCTGGCCAACCGGATGGCCGCCTTCCAGGAGATCCGCTTCGAGAACGTCACCTTCACTTACGAAACCAGGGAGCAGGGGCACGAGTTTTCCGTTGGACCGCTTGATTTCGTCATCAAACGCGGCAATATTCTGTTTTTGACCGGTGGCAATGGCAGCGGCAAATCCACGGTGCTCAAGGTGATCGCTGGCCTGTATTATCCGGTTTCGGGGCGCATCCTGATCGATGGGGTTGCGATCAATCGCACCAACTATCCGGAGTTCCGCAATCTTTTCTCGTTGATCTTCAGCGATTTCCACCTCTTCGATCGCCTCTACGGCCTGGAGGACGTGGACGAGGATGCCTTGGATGATCTGTTGCGCTTGATGCAACTGGAGAACAAGACCAGCTATCAGGATGGCCGCTTCACGGATATCAATCTCTCCACCGGGCAGAAGAAACGCCTGGCCTTCATCGCCGCAACCCTGGAAGACAAACCGATCAACATTTTCGACGAGTGGGCCGCGGATCAGGATGCCACCTTCCGCGCCTTCTTTTACGAAAAGATCCTGCCCGACATGCGTGCCAAGGGTAAAACCTTGATCTGCGTCACCCACGACGATCGCTACTTCCATGAATGCGACCATCTGATCAAGATGGAGATGGGCAAGGTGGTGATCGACGAGGACCACGCCGGACCCGCAGCATGACGCAGCTCTTCTGTTTTCCCTACGCGGGCGGCAATGCCTATGCGTTTTTGGGACTTGGCAAGCATGTGGATGATTTCATCCAGACCGTGCCGCTCGAACCTCCCGGGCGCGGCAGGCGCGGTCAGGAGCCGCTGCTCAACTCCATCGAGGCGATCACGGCGGATCTCGCGTTCCAGATCCGCAGTCGTCTGCAACTCCCGTATGCCCTCTTCGGCCACAGTCTCGGGGCCTATCTGGCCAACCTGGTGATCCGTCATCTGCTCGCAGACGGTGTGGAGCCGCCGCGTCATCTGTTCGTCTCCGGGGCTGCCGGACCGACGCGTCCCAAGAAGAGCAAACTCATCCATGGGTTGTCCAAGGCCGATTTTCTGGCTGAGGTGAGTCAATATGGCGGTCTGCCGCGTGCGGTGTTGGGGCATCAGGAGCTGATCGACTATTTCGAGCCGATTTTGCGCGCCGATTTCCAGGCAGTCGAAACCCATCATTACCAGCCCGGCGCGCCTCTGCCGGTGCCGATCACGGCTTTGACCGGGGCGAAAGATTCCATCGTCACGCTCGAGCTGGTGCGGCTCTGGCAGGAAGAGAGTCGGCATCCGTTGGTGATTGAGCATTTTCCCGGCGATCATTTCTTCATCTTCGAGGAGTGGCCGAGGATCGGGGAGATCGTCTCCAGAACCCTGCTGGAGGCGTGATGCGAAGCGTCTGGAATGACCTGTACAAATGGAACTGGATTCCTTCACTCTTTTTGCGGAAATATCATCCATGAACGGGCAACCTCCGCTGCGGGTCTTGGCCGATCTGACTCAACAAATGGATATGGAGCGATTTTACCAACTGCTCTGCTGCCCAAACTGTCGTGGGGATCTGCGGCTGTCTCTCGCGAGCGATCAAGCCTGGCAGGAGGCATTGCTTTGCGACGGTTGCGGTGCGGGTTTTCCGGTGATCGACGGGATCCCGGTGCTCTTCCCTGGCCATGAAACCCTCGACGCCCTTTTCCAACGCTATTGGGATTCCGCTGAAAAGGCCGCGCTCTACGATGCCAAGGTCGAAGGGGGAGAAGATCTGTTTGGTGTTTATAATCATCTCTCCGAAATTCATGCCATGGCGGTTTACTACAACGACAGGCCACCCCGCGTCCTTTTGGATGCCGGTTGTGGCAACGGTCGTTTTTTGACCACCTTTCCAGAGGAGACCATCAAAGTGGGGGTGGATGCTTCGCTGAACCTGCTGCGCATTGCGCGCAGCAAGGGACGCGGCGATTTTCATGTCTGCTGCGAGTTGGAATCCCTGCCGTTCAAGAGTGGCCTGTTCGATACCGTGATCAGCTGTCGCGTGTTGCAGCATCTCAAGGAGCAGGAGCGTGCGGTGGGCGAGTTGGCCCGCGTCACCCAGGCCGGCGGTCGATTGATTCTGGAACTTTACAATACCTGGAACTTGAAGACGCTCTACAAAGAGATCCGCATGTCAGCGCACCGAGAACTGTTCAATGCACCGTTCCGGCTGCTGTTCCGTTCCATGTCCCCTTTTGCTGCCTGGGGACTCGATTATGACCGGTACAATGGCTGGTGGGAGACCAAACAGTGGATGCGGCGTGCCGGCGTGGGTCCGATTCAGGGGCGCGGGGCGGGTTTTGGCTATCACAAATACCTGTTTCAACCTTTCTACATCGATGCCGTGCTGCGAAAACACGCGCCCCACTTCCTGCGTCGCTACTATGACGCCTGCTTTGCCGTGGAACGGCGCATCGGCTCCTGGCCGTTCTTTCGGCATACCATGGAAAAATTCGTCCTGTGCGGCACGGTGATCGAGCCAGGGCGTGCGCGCGCTTCGCTGATGGATCGGGTCGTCAAGACGGTGCGTCACGCCTGGGCCGCTTCGCCACTGGTGAGCCGGCGGGTCGCGGATCAGTGGTTGCGGGATTTGCAACTCGCCAGTCGACCTGTGCTCGATGGGCGCGTCCATCTGCTGGAGGGGATGCAGTGGCTCTGCCGCGCCCAGGACGCAACCGCAGATGAGGGCGTGAGTCGCGGTTTTTGTGCCGGCTGGAGTCCGCAATACCGAGGCGGTGGCTGGCAGCCCTCCTACCCGGAGACTACTGGTTATATCATTCCGACTTTTTATCGTGCCGCCGCATTTGTCCCGCAGCTTGATGCCCGTCCCCGGGCAATTCGCATGGCTGATTGGGAGATCGCGCAACAGCTGCCCAATGGTGCGGTGATGGGTGGAACTGTGGAGCAGAAGCGCTCTCCAGCGGTTTTCAACACCGGCCAGGTGATCTTCGGTTGGCTGCGAGCCCATGACGAAACCGGCGATGGACGGTATCTGGAAGCGGCGGTGCGCGCTGGTGAGTATCTGCTGTGCGTGCAGACGCCGGAGGGGGATTGGAACAAGGGGAATTCGCGCTACGCCGCAGCGACCAGTACCACCTACAACAGTCGCGTCGGTTGGGCGCTGATCCGGCTTGGGGAGTCGAGCGGGGAGGGGCGTTTCCTGGATGCCGGGGTGCGAAACATCCGACATGCGTTGGGGCGCCAGCTTCAAAACGGCTGGTTTGCCGATAACTGCCTGACGGATCCGCAGGCGCCTTTGCTGCATACGATCTGCTATGCCATGGAGGGGATTACCGGTGCCGCGATTACGCTTGATGAGCCGGCGTGGTTGCAACGGGTGGAGGTGGCAGCCCAAGCGCTGATCGGCTGTCAATCCCCGGAGGGGCGAATTCCCGGGCGGTTGAATCGGTATTGGCGCCAGACGGTGGGTTGGGAGTGCGTGACCGGCAGCGCGCAGTTGGCCGGATTGTGGCTGGTCTTGGCTGAGCGGTTGGGGGAGGGGGCGTTCCGTGAGGCGGCAGAGCGCAGTTTGGGGTTCTTGAAGCGGGTGCAGCGTTGTGATGTTCAGGATTGGGCGCTGCGGGGCGGCATGCCGGGTTCGTATCCCATCTGGGGGGATTATGGTCGGCATGAGTTTTTGAACTGGCCGGTGAAATTTTATCTCGATGCCTTGTTGTTGGAGATGGGCGGCGAGAATGCCTCTGGCTGGGCGCGGGGGTGATGAGAAAAGGGAGGGGAATCGAGGATTGGGGGCATCAATGGGAGGGGAACGGTTTCACGTTTATGAGAAAGCGGGCATGAATTATGCTCTCATTTAAGTTGAGTCGAATCTGACAATAGGGGTTGCCAACGGGTTGAGCGTTTGCTACTTTCCGCGCGGGGCCAGACAGGATGATATGCCTGGCGCGCATACGAACTGAGCAGGTGTGAGGTGCTCTTAAGCAATCTGAAGGTCAAAATCAATGGCTATGAACGAGGTCTTTAGCGATTATCGAATTTCTCATCCGTTAAGGCGACCTAAAAAGATGATTCAGGGTCGCGAAGCAGTCCAGATCAACGAAGCGGATGGGCTCAAGATCTTGGTTGAGCTGGCCGATACAAATGAGGTAAAATCTTTTTGGGGAGACTCGATCGTCGAGGACTGGCCCCTTGCCTGTGGTAACAATGATGACTCTACAGAACCAGAAGAACCCTTGCCTCGACCGGAAAAAAATATTTGGGTTGTGCGAAAAGAGGATTTTGCGCTCGTTTTGGAGCAGAAGTGCGATCACAATGGACACGTTTCATCAACGATTCAAGGGGAACCGATCCTGAACGAGCCTCGACCTTGGTTGTCGCATACGAACTTGACCGGCGGTGAAGAGGCGTACTGTGGTGGGGAGATGTGGGCGGTTCGCTGCGTTTCCGGTGAGGTGGAATTGGTGTTGAATGGCTGCTCTGGGAGATATCCACCCTTTCATAAATTGCTTGTGGAATCTGGAGCAGCCTATCACCATGAGGAACCAGATCTGCTTGATAAGTTATTAAAGTTGTATCCTGATACAGGATCTCATGAATTGGAGAGCGTGGCAAACCGACTCAGTATGGCGGGTTTTCGGGTCGTATACGTCAATTTCGATGCAGAGAAAGGGACGTGGCGCAGATTGATTCGTCCTTGCGATCTTGTCCGGATAGGACAGTGAAAACCATAAATGGAGTTCATGTCATGACTGGTTCTTTGCAGCATGTTCCAGAGACCGCTGTCCCGGAAGACAGCTTTATTCGGAATTTCTGTAAACGAGCATTTGTTCGTAGTCAGGATGAGATCACCTTTGCGACGGGTGCAGCGCAGGGGGGGCGGTGGATGACGGGATTTGAAGTCTGGCAGCTGTTTGAGAACCAGGCGGTAGCCAGCGAGTGCCTTGCCGAGATTGAGGAATTTGGTTCATATGTTTTGACGACCAATCTGGCAGAACCTGCGGCCTCGATAAAGAAGCAAATTGATCGGCTGAATATCAGTGACGAAGAACTGGCTGAAAAGGTGCTTCTTTCAGTGGAGGCCATCAAAACTGCAAAAGATCCTCGTCAGCGCTTGCCGATACGGATTTTGGAGAAGATTGCCCAGGAAGTCAATTTTGATGACAGGTGGTTGAGTCTGAAAAATTGGGAATCGGCGGGTAAACGATTAAATGATGAAAAATTTACCACTCGATTGCTCGATATTCGATCCTCTGCGGATTTGCAAAGCACTCAAGCCGATTCCGAGCGCAGAAAATGCACCTTGCAGGTGTTGTGTCGAGCGTCGTGGACGACTCGCAGGGAAGCAAAGCTTGAGCAGTGGCTGAATGCCACGACCTCTCGAAACTATGTCAGAGAGCTGTTGCAAATTGATTTTGATTCCGAATATGGAAATTCTCCGGAGGAGGCGATCCAGGCTGGATATCGCTTGGCAAACGCAACCCGGGAGCGTCTGGAATCACTAAATCTGCTCCCACAAGATCGTCAAAAACGTATCGCCATGACCAGGTTGGTGTCACGGCAATTGCGCATTCCACTGATCCTTCTCCCTTTTGACGATGTTAACATTGCCGGGGCGGCAATTGTCACTGGGGAAGATGGTGAACGAGGGATTGTGATCAACACCAACAGCGCGAACCCCTTATCTTCAGCTGCAGCGGGTGAAGAGGGATCTCGATCGAAATGGATCAGACGGTTTACCATTGCCCATGAGTTCTGCCACGTCACTTGGGATGATGATGTGCATATGAACAGCATCCGAAATGATCGATCCAGTTCGATTGATTCGGTTTATGATAAAAATGAACTTGGTCGATTCCTGGTATCCAAGAGTTCGGATGTTGCAGAGTCAGATGCATGGGTTGAGCTGCGAGCCAATGCCTTTGCCATTGAATTTTTGGCGCCCCGGGATGGGGTGGTGAAGACCTGGTTAGATAATGCGGAGCAGAAACCGATTGATCGATTGAAAGAGGTGGTTGCCACGTTCGGTGTCTGCGCGGAAGCAGCCCGTAACCATATATACAACGCTTTGAAAGAACAAGAAGGCGTTGATTTGGAACGGGTCAGGTCAGAGATTGACGCGACCAAGAATATTTCTGAAGATGATATCCAACCGAATGCTTTTGATGAGGAGTCACCGCCTTGGCCTTTTAAGGACAGTGAGTTGGAAAAAGTCCCAGAGGCTAGACGAGGACGTTTTGCCTGGTTGGTGGCGCAATGTTATTGCAATGGATTGTTGAGTGCCGATTCCTGCCGGAGTTACCTCGGCTTGGATTTTCTCGCTCCTGAATCGATTGAGGATCTGGCCGTTAGTTTGGATGGGTACTATGAGATGAAGGATGCGGGACTGGCCTGACAAAGAATTGACTAAACCGCAACCAGCCTGGAATGTGTAGTTTTTATGAGTGAAAAAAAAGAGAGGGTCTGGGAGATTCGGTGGTGCCTTACGTTAACCTAAACCGCACCTATTTTGGGATGCGTAGTTTTTCGCAAGGCTGCGTGCAAGATGCGGGGGTCGTTTCCAAAAAGCGGAAACGACCCCCGCGAAGGCCGC
>JAMOBI010000118.1:0-11341 GCA_039908105.1 Magnetococcus sp. YQC-9 | reverse complement strand
TCCGTCGAGGTCGCGGTGACCGAGAGCTTAAAGTTTACATCACTGTTGGCCGACGGGGTGATGGCAAGTCCGGTCAACTGATCCGGGGTCAGGGTCCAGCTGCCATCGCCGTTGTCAATACCAGCCGAGAGGGCCGCGCCATCCGGCACACCGGCAATGGTGATGGAGAGGGATTCCGAGCCATCGGTGTCGGTGAGGAGCGAGGAGATATTCAACGCGATCGGCTGGTCTTCGGTGCCAACTGCATTGCTCAGAACCAACGTCGGCTGGTCGGCATCGGCGGCGAGAGAAACATCGATGGTGCCAGTCCGGATCGCGGTATCTTGATTCTCGCCTTCCGTGGAAGTGGCTGTCACAGAGAGCTTAAAATCCACATCACTGTTGGCCGGCGGGGTGATGGCAAGTCCGGTCAACTGATCCGGGGTCAGGGTCCAGCTGCCATCGCCGTTGTCAATACCGGCAGAGAGACTTGCGCCATCCGGCACACCGGCAATGGTGATGGAAAGGGATTCCGAGCCATCGGTGTCGGTGAGGAGCGAGGAGATATTCAATGCGATCGGCTGGTCTTCGGTGCCAGCCGCATTACTCAGAACCAATGTCGGCTGGTCAGCGACGGCTTGAACTGCCACGTTCACAGTTTGCGTGGTGGTCGAGGTCTCGCCGGTTTGCGGTTCGGTCACCACGCTGCGTACGGTCAGTGCAAAATCCACGTCCGAGTTTTCCGGAGGCGTCAACACCAGATCCTTCAAATCCTCGACCCGCAACTCCCAGCGTCCATCGCCGAGATCCTCACCGGCGGACAAGGAAGCCCCCTCCGGAACCCCTTCGATATACACCTTCACCGACTCTCCCGAATCGGCCCGAGTCACCTCGATTGGCAGCGGAATCCCGTGATCCTCCTGTCCCACAACGTCGGAGCTCTCCATGGTCACGCCATCCAGGTGCGCCACGGGATCGACAGGATCAGCCGGCCCCGGCCCTTCTTCGGTTTCGGGGGGTTGCTCCTCGATAACCGGGGTTCCGGTATCCGGTTTTTCGGCGCTTTCAACCGCGGGTGGTGGCGCAACGACAACCGGTGGCACAACTTCCATCAGCGGCATATCGGCCTGATTTTCAGCTCCCGCCGTATTCGCTGCGGGATTGACCCGCTCTTGCGAATTGACAGCTTCCGGGGCGGACTGAGAGGTGGCGGGCTGGGCATCCGTGTTGGACTCGACACGAATTTCCGGCGGGGCGGACTGGGATTCATGATGCGTCGCCGCCTGATCCGGACGTGCCAGCTGCTCCCGATCGGAAGAGACCTCACGATCCTCGCCGGACTTGGCGCTCTCCTCGACGGATCCCGACTGGGCGATGGCCTGCTCGATATCCTTGCGGCTGCCCATCTGCACGCTGCCCATTACCACCATCTGTTCGGCAAGCGAGTCGGACTGCTCGTTGGGATTCTCCTCGGCGGACAGGTCAACGCTCTTCACCTCTTGAAGTACCGTCATATCATCGAGATTCTGACGATCTTCCTCGATGCCGATTTCATCCTTTTCGATTGACTGATTGTCGGACATGGCTGCACCCGCTTGGTTGGCGTGACCCCAAATTTACCAAAAGGGGAAATCCCCCATCACCTCGACCCGTGGAACTCCGTTTATGGATCTTCCGCAGTATAAAAACCTCAGCTTGCAGGTTAATATACATTCATACTGCTTGAATTGGCCAGAGAAAAAAGCTATCCTGGATCATTATGGAAACAAAAAAATGGTTCGTAAAAGCTTGCTAATTTTGAGATCTTTGCAATTCATGGCCGATAAAAAGAATATTTCAATAATGAAAATAACAAAATTATTCTATGGCATTGGGTGGCCGAAAACTCTGACCCCGAATCAGCTGATAGGCCGAAATATGTTGGATCTTGTCATGACCTCAACAGTCTTAAACGTGTTGGCCCTCGCCCTGCCTTTGACCATGTTGCAAATCTATGACCGCATCCTGCTCTTCGAGGCGGTCACCACCCTGGGACTGCTCACCACCGGTGTCTTGATCGCCATCCTCTTCGAGGCGATTTTAAAAATGGTCCGTTCCTATGTTGGCAGCTGGTTGGGGGCCCGTTTTGAACATTTGGCCAGCTGCACCGCTGTTTACCGATTGCTCGCCTCCAGCCTTGGCCAAATCGAACGCCAGGGCTCCGGCGCCCATCTGGAGCGCATCAACGGCATTCACGCCCTGAAGGATTTCTACGCCGGCCAGGCGGTGCTCACCCTGCTGGATCTCCCCTTCGCCGTACTGTTTCTGGCCCTGATCTACTATCTGGCCGGCTGGCTGGTGACAATCCCGATTCTCATCTTCGGGCTGTTCATCGGTGTCTCATTCCTGATCAGCCGCTGGCTCTACGATGCCGTGCAAAAACGGACCCTGTGGGAAGACCGACGCATCGACTTCTTGATCGAAGTCCTCAACGGCGTTCACTCGATCAAGGCCATGGCCATGGAGGCCATGATGCTGCGCCGTTATGAAAAATTGCAGGAGAGCTGCTCGAACGTCTCGCAACAGGTGGGATTGCTCGGTGTCACCTCGGGCAATCTGGGCATGCTCTTCTCGCAGCTCAACATGGTGGCCGTGGTCGGCTTTGGATGCCTGATGGTCATCGAACAAAAACTGACCATCGGTGGTCTGGCCGCCTGCAGCATGCTCTCGGGTCAGGCGATCCAACCCTTGCAGAGGGCTTTCGGCATTTGGGCCCGTTTCCAGTCGATCCGTGTCACGCGCGACCGACTGTCCATCATCTTTGATCTGCCCCCCGAATCCGAGATGGAGACCCCGGAACTGGACACCCTCACCGGCGCCCTGGAGATGCGCGATGTTGCGTATCGCTTCGCACCCGACCAACCGCCGATTCTGGAAAACATCAACCTCACCGTCGCGCCGGGCGAGACCATCGCCATCTCCGGCGGCAACGGCAGCGGCAAGACCACGCTGTTGTGGCTGATGCAGGGCGCCTTGCGTCCCACTTCGGGCACGGTGTTGCTGGATGGGCGGGACATGGGCGCCTACGACCCATCGAGTGTGCGCGCAAAAATTGCCTATCTGCCGCAATCCGGCATTCTCTTCAAGGGGTCGATCATGGACAACCTCACCATGTTCCGCCCCTGGAAATCGGTCGAGGCCGAGGCCTTCGCCAGCCGGCTGGGTTTGCTGGATTTCGTCACCAAGATGCCCAACGGCTTCGAAACCCTGGTCGATGACGGCGCTGCCGAGATCCTGCCTCAAGGGGTCAAGCAACGGATCGCCATTGCCCGTGCGCTCCTCGACCACCCCAATCTGGTGCTGTTCGACGAGGCCAACACCTCCATCGACAGCCGCGGTGACGAGGAACTCAAGCAGGAGTTGATGCGTTTCCGGGGCAAGGTAACCCTGATCATGGTCAGCCACCGCCCCTCACTGGTCACCCTGGCCGACCGGATTTACAAGATTCAGGACCGAACCTTGGTGCAACAGGAGAAAAAAGAGCACAAACCATTCGCGCCGCCGGCGCCTGCCGTGCCATCGGCTCTCGTGACGAACCCCACCGCATCACCGGCGCCTGTCGTGCCACCACCTGCCGCACCGAGCCCGAAAAAGGTTGACCGGAACTCCCCAGCGCCACCCGAGATGGAGGCCATCGCAGCACAAACCACGACGCCCCCGCAGCCCCCGACCCCCCAACCGCTGCAAATCGCACTACCGGTGAACCGACTCAAACCACCTGCGGCGTCGGATGCCTCGCAAGCAAACAAGCCCGCAACCCCGGCGCAAGGCAAGCTGCCGGCCACCGCCACGACGGATCATCCCAAACCGCCGCTGATTCGCCCACCGTCCTCTCAAAACAAGAGTCCTGCAACCGAGAGTGCGCGTCCGCACTACAAGGAGCTGTTGCGGGCCAAATCCGCCGAGAAACCCCTCCCAGCCACCAACCAACCCAAACCGCTCGCCGTGACCCTGAGCAGACCGGGCGCCCAATCGGCTGGGAATGGGCCAGGAGGGGCTGGACAGGAGAGCGACGCGGACGTGATCAACAAGCTTGTTTTCCTGAATTCCGGCGAGAAAACGCCATGATGAAACGTCCGCAAGAGTCGCTGATCGACTATCCGCAACCGAGCGGCATTCTCGAGGAGTTCGCGCGCCTCTCCGACTTCGGGGCCTGTCTGGTGCCGCTGCTGCATGCACTTGGCTATCGCGGCGATCTGCGCCATGTGGCCGAAGCCCTGCCGCACTTCGCCGAATCCCTCGATCTGACCGCCATGCGCAACGTCATGGCCAACTTGACCTTTCAAAGCCACGAACTGCGCATGTCGCTCACCCAGATCGATCCGCGCCTGATGCCCTGCCTGTTCGTGCCCGATGAGCGCGGCGCCATGGTGATCTACGAGCAGATCGGCGATCTGTGGCTGATCTTCGATGGCGCGACCGGTCAGATCGGTCGCATTCCGCCCATGGAGATCCAGGGGTCGGCCTTCTTCTTCAAAATCTTCGACCATGAACTCATGGCCCTTGAGCAGAACCGCATCGGCTGGCTGCGCATGGCCACCAACCGTTTTCGACGCTATTTCTACTTCATCGTGGGACTCACCGCCGCCATCACCGTGCTTCAGATCGCCCCACCGCTCTACTCCATGGCGGTCTACGACCGGGTGATCGGCTCCCACTCCATACAGACCCTGGTCTATCTGGTCATCGGCGTGCTGCTCGCCCTGGGATTCGATTGGATGCTCCGCTCCATGCGCGCCCGCATCCTCATGCACGTTGGCGCCCACATGGACAGCATCGTCAGCAGCGCCATTTTTTTGCGCATCCTCTCACTCATCCCCTCCTATACCGAACGGGCGCCCATCGGCTCCCAGGTGGCCAGAGTCAAAGATTTCGACAACGTGCGCGAATTCTTCACCGGCCCTTTGGCGCTGGTCTTTCTGGAAATGCCGTTCACCGTGATCTTCATCGTGGTGATGGCGATGCTGGCCGGGTCGCTGGCCTTGATTCCCGCCGTCACCGCCCTGTTGTTCCTGATGCTCTGGTTCGTCATGACCCCATTGGTCGATAACGAAGGGGCCAAGGCCCGTCGCGCCCGCGCCAAACACCAGGAGTTCACGGTCGAAGTGCTCAACAAAATCCGCGCCATCAAATATCTGGGTGCCGAGGAGATGTGGTTCGAACGGTTCCGCGAACTCTCTGCCGAAGCGGCCATGCAGAATTTCCGCTCGTCGCTGATCACCGCCGCAGTCAACACCATTGCTCAACTGCTCGTGGTCGCCTCGGGCCTGATCACCGTCAGCCTCGGGGTGTTGCGTGTGTTGGCCGCTGAAATGACCGTCGGTGGACTGGTCGCCTCGATGATCCTGGTGTGGCGCGTCCTGGCCCCTTTGCAGAGCATCTTCTTCGCCATGACCCGCATGGAGCAGATCCGCTCCAGCGTCAAGCAGATCGACGGCCTGATGAACGTCAAACCCGAGTTCGAGGCCTATGCCCCCATCGAACCGATCAAGACCTTCTCCGGCGCGGTCAGTTTTGTGCGCGTCAGCCTGCGCTACACCAACGATGCCGAACCCGCCCTCATGGGTGTCAGCTTCGAGGTCAAGCCGGGCGAGGTGGTGGTGGTGGTCGGCAGCAACGGCTCGGGCAAATCGACCATCATCAAGCTGTTGGCCGGACTTTACGTGCCCCAGGCGGGCAGCATCCGCGTCGATGGACAGGATATCCGCCAGATGAATCCCATCGAACTGCGCCACGCCGTGGCCTATGTGCCACAACGCTGCGATCTCTACCACGGCACCATCGCCCAGAATCTCCGTCTGGCCCACGCCACCGCCAGCATCGAAGAACTGGAAGAGGCGTGCCGCAAGTCCGGCGCCCTCGACGATGTACGCGCCCTGTCACGCGGCTTTGAAACCCGTATCGGCGACAACACGGGATTGCTCTCTTCAAGCCTGATCCAGAAACTCTCCCTGGCGCGCGCCTATCTCAAGCCGTCGCAGCTCTTTTTGTTCGATGAGCCGGCCAGCGCCCTGGACTGGGAAGGGGATCAAGCCTTCCAGAAGGTTGTGCAGCAGTTGCGCGGCAAGGCGACGGTGTTTATCGTCACCCACCGTCCCAGCCACATGCGGCTGGCCGATCAGCTGTTCTTTTTCGATCAGGGGTATCTGAAACTGGCCGGACCGCCCGGCGAAGTGCTGCCCAAGATCCCCCAAAACCTGATTTAACCCAAACGGATCCACAACGTCGATGTCCGCCGAACCCGCGACCGAACCCAAAAACATCCCACTGGGAAACCGTCAGCAACGTTTCCTGGCCCAATCCATGATCCTGGAGGAGGGCGGATTGCCGCTTTTGATCCGCGCCACGGGCATGGCGATCTCCATGGCGGTGGTGGTGTTTCTGATCTGGGCCTCTTTTTCGGTGTTGGAGGAGATGGCGCCCGCGCCCGGCGAGGTGGTCACGCAAAGTCCGGTGCAGAACGTACAACATCTGGAAGGCGGGATCATTCAGCAAATCCTGGTCAAGGAGGGGATGATCGTCGCCCAGGGGGATCCCTTGATCCGCCTCGATCCGGCGCCGATCGAACCGGAACTCAGACAATATCAGGCGCGCCGTCAATCGCTGGCGCTGTTGATCGAACGGCAGAGGGCTTTCCTGGAGGGCCGCGATCCGCATTTCTCCACGGTTGCGCCGGAATACACCGCCCTGGCTGCGGACCAGGAGAAGTTATTGAAGAGTCAACGCGACTATCTGGCCAGCAGCGCGGAGGTGATCCGACGCCAGATTGCGCAACGCGAGACGCAGATCCAGGAGTTGCTGGGCCAGTTGGAACCGCTGGCGAGTCGTCAAGGGTATCTGGAGGAGGAGCAGGGGATCCAGGAGAAGGGGGTAGCCAAGGGGTTGGTGTCGCAACTGTCGCTGCTCTCCACCAAGCGGGAAAGGATGCGCACGATCGAAGAGAAAAAACGCATTCAGGGCACCATTGCCCAGACCCGCGACGAAATCCAGGAGTTGCGGGGCCGCATGAAGGAGAGTGACGAGCAGCGCCGGCATGAGGCCCAGAAGGATCTGAACGGCGCCCTGTCCGAACAGGCACAGGTGGACGAACAGATCGTGCGCCTGGAAAATCGCGTCGCCCGTCTGGTGGTGACCGCGCCGGTGCGTGGCGTGATCCAGGAGATGGGCGCCAGTACGCTCAAGGGGGTGATTCCGCCGGGCGGACTCGTGGCCAAGATCGTGCCGCTTGATGAGTCGCTGCACGCCGACATCCGCATCACCACCCGGGATATCGGGCACGTGAAGGTTGGCCAACCGGTGACGGTCAAGGTGTTGACCTACGACTACGCCCGCTACGGTACGATTCCCGGCGAATTGCAAGCGGTGTCGCCGGATGCCTTCATGGACGAACGCAAGCAACCCTATTTCAAGGGGCTGGTGAAACTCTCCAAGCACCACCTCGGTTCAAAACCCGGCGTGAACGAGATCCTGCCCGGCATGACCGTGCAGGCCGACATCCACACCGGCAGCAAGACCCTGATGGCCTATCTGCTCAAGCCGATCTACTCGTCGATCAACGAGGCGTTCCGGGAGCGGTGATCCGGACTGGGACGAACGCGGAACTTTCCTGCCACAACAGCTCGGCAGCCTCCTCCAGGGTTGGGATTTCGCCATTTCGGGATTGGGAACCCGGGGAAAAAGGCAGGATGGCGCCGGCCTCGATATCCGGTTTGATCAGGCCATTATCGGGAATCCGCTCTGTGGATTGGAGCATCTCCTGGGGGTTGACCGGTTCGGAGGCGAAGATCGGGTGGGCGGAAGCCGGAGCACTCCGAGCGCTGCCTTTTTCCGTTGTCGCATCCGTTACCGGAGCAGTCGCAGCGCTCTTCTGAACCGGTGGCGCGGATGCGGCGGACTCCGACGTTACCGGAGCAGTCGCAGCGCTCTTCTGAACCGGTGGCGCGGATGCGGCGGACTCCGGCGTTACCGGAGCAGTCGCAGCGCTCTTCTGAACCGGTGGCGCGGATGCGGCGGACTCCCGGAGGGGTGACGCAGATGTGGCAGACTCCCGAAGCATTGGCGCGAATACAGAGGGGTCGCGGGGCGCTGGCGGGGATACGACAGACTCCCGGAGGGGTGGCGAGAGTTCGGTGGACTCCGATTGTCGCGGAGATTTCACCATCTCCTGATTTGGAGCGAACTTGTCCGGCTCGCCGCCCGGCAGGGAGGCGCGCAGAATACCGATGGCCGCCATCAGACGGTAACTGGCCGAAAGTTCCTCGTATTTTTCATTCACCAGGGCGTTCCTGGCTGCGGTCAATTCGTTCTCGGAGTTGAGCACGTCAAGAAGCGGTCGCAATCCCATCTTGAACTGCTCATGGTAGGAGGTCGTGACCCGCCGCTTGGCCTCCAGATGGGCATCCAGCTTGTCCATCCGCTCCTGGGCAGTGCGGATTCGCTCCCAGGCGGTGCGCACCTCCTCGTAAACCGTCTCCTGTGCCTCATCCAGCAAACCCTGGCTGCGTCCCACCTGTTCAGCACTCTCGCGCACCGTGGCCAGATCCGCGCCGCCGTGAAACAGATTGAGATTCATGCGCACCATGGCGCGCACGTTTTCGTTGTAGCTGCGCACCCCGTTGACATTGTCGGTGTTGGAATAACCGACATCCAGCCCCACTTTTGGCCAATAGCGTGAATAATTACCGGCATGGGCAGCGCGGCTGGACTCCAGATCTCCCTTGGAACGTTTCAGGGAGGCGTTGTGGCGTGCGGCCCATTCGATCGCCTCCTGGAGCGATTTGGGCAGAAAACCGACGGGGGGAAGCGGTGGATCGAGCGATCCCGGCTCCCGTCCCACCATGCGGCGGAAACGGGTCGATGCCTTGCGTACCAGGCCTTCCGCCGATGCCAGATCGGAGATGATCAGTTTGAGACGACTTTCGGAGAGATCGGCATCCACCGAGGTGACAATGCCCAACTGCGCCATATCGCGCACCCGCTCCAGAATCAGGGTGTGCCCCTCCTCCTGTTCGCGCAGCAATTGTTGCAACTCCCGTTGACGCAGCACCTCCAGATAGGCGAGCACCGTGTCGAGGGCAACCTCCTCGGAGGCCAGATCCAGGGCCGCCTGTTCCGAACTCTCCCGGGCGTCGTTTTCGGCCACCTGGTGCCAGGTGGAGAAGCCGTCGAACAACGACTGGTTGAGCGTGACTTGCATCTCGCCGCGTTGCAGTCGAACCTCCCCCTCCACCGGACGCGTGGAGGGGGTGTTGCTCCACTCGTTACCCGTGGCCATGCTGAGATCCAGCGTGGGCAGATAGCCGGATACCGCACGTGCCCGTCGCTCCTTGATCACCTGGAGCGAGCGGCGTGCAGCCTTGATGCGCGGGGTGTCTTGCAAAGCGGAGAGCATGGCCTCGGGGAGCGAGTCGGCCAGGGACGCGGGGCATGGCAGCGCGACTGTCAAGAACGACAGACCACCCAAACAGCAGGCCGGCCAGTTAACGGGCCACCTTTTTCGCGAATTGTCCTCTCCCGACATGAGCTTGGCATCCAGACATGAACAAGAGTTTATATCTTCCTGGAAGCATTTAGCAATTTTTAAGCCATATTGACAGAGTAGACTTCTCTATAAGTCACGCGCATAGACTGAACCGCACCCATTCCGGGATGCGGTTTAAGAACTCCCGGATCGTCGGGAGAAAAGTCTGGCCGCCGGCTGGGACGATTATCTCACCAGGCCGATCAGCCGGCGGGATTTCCTGCTGGCGATACAACGGGTGGCCGATCGGCGGGCCATGCCTGATCCATGATGAAGCGCATTCGATGCTGCGGCATCTGGATCCACAGCTGTTCCGGGTGGCACGATCAAACCTCGACGATCCGCCGCAACGCCCCCAGCAGCGTCTTCTTGCCGATCGGCTTGGTCAGATAATGGTCGCAACCCGCTGCCTGACTGCGTGCCAACTCCCCATCCAGGGCGTGCGCCGAGAGGGTCACGATGGTCACCGGCTTTTGACCGCTCTCCCGCTCCCATTCGCGAATGCGGCGCGTCGCCTTGTACCCGTCCAGACGCGGCATCTGCACATCCATGAACACCACGTCGAACCGCTCTTCCTGAACACGGGCCACCGCCTCGACGCCATCCTGAACCATCACCAGCTGATGCGGGGTGTTCATCAGATAGGTCTCAAACAGGATACGGTTCTCCTCCACATCCTCGGCCAGGAGAATCTTGAGCGCCGGTTCATGCGCCGCATGCGCATCGTGATCCTCGGGGTGTCCATCCAACGGAAGCGCGCACGCGCGAATCGGCAGGGTAAAAGAGAACCGGCTCCCCTCGCCCAAACGACTCTCCACCCAGATCCGCCCACCCATCAACTCCACCAGACGACGCGAGATCGACAACCCCAGGCCAGTCCCGCCATAACGTCGGGTCACCCCGGAGTCGGCCTGCATGAACTGCTCGAAGATCAACCGCTGCTGCTCAACCGAGATGCCGATGCCGGTATCCGCGATCGAAAACAACAGCTCCTCCGACGCATCCGGCGCGCGCCGCACCATCAGCTCGATCCGTCCCTGATCGGTGAATTTCAACGCATTGCCCAAAAGATTGATCAAAATCTGCCGGATCCGGTTATCATCGCCGCGCATGGCACCCGGCAGATCCTCGCCCAGCTCCAAAGTCATGGTCAATCCCTTGCGCTCGGCAGCCAACCGCATCAGATGCACGCACTCCGTGACCACCTGCACCGGTGAAAACGGCAGATCGGTCAAGGAGATCCGCCCCGCCTCGATGCGCGAGAAATCCAGGATGTCGTTGATCACCCCCACCAGGGTCTTGCCGGAGTTGTGCATGGTCTGCGCAAAGAGTCGCTGCTGGTCGGTCAGGCCGGTTTCCAACAGCATCTCCGCCATGCCCAGCACCACGTTCATCGGCGTGCGGATTTCATGACTCATGTTGGCCAGAAATTCGCTCTTGGCGCGACTGGCATCCTCGGCCACCTGCTTGGCGTGCCGCAACGCCTCCTCCAACCGCTTGCGCTCGGTGACATCCCGAGCCACGGCATACACCAGATCGTGCCGGTAAGGAGTGGAGCGCCACTCGATCCACCGATAGCTGCCATCCCGGCAGCGGTTGCGGTTGGTGAAATCGAGTACCAAACCGCCCTTTTCAAGCGACTTCATCGCTTCGATCGTGGCCGCCAGATCGTCCGGATGGACATAACATAGCGCGGCATAGCCGCAACCAAACGGAAAAGCAGGCGTTCCGCCTTTTGATTCGGTATGTTGGAGTTGACAGACTCAACAACGAAGCCAAAAGGGGAACGCCATGCAAACATTT
>JAMOBI010000117.1:0-14173 GCA_039908105.1 Magnetococcus sp. YQC-9 | reverse complement strand
CCGTGGCACACTGCTGCCGTTTGGAGCGGGGCGGACCATACCATTAGACCCTCTCTTTTTTTTTACCAGTAAAAGCGAATCATGCCAGGCTGTCAAATCAGCTCTGTCGACCCACTAGTGGTGGAAAGTGGAAGTTCGTGACCCCCACGATTTTCCTGGTCTGCCAGAGTGCTGGCCGCCTCAGCGATGGATTGGGTCACGCATCTCCGCTTCTGCCCACTACGCATCCCAAAATGGGTGCGGTTTAGTGTTTCATCGTTCGGTTTTGACGCACCCGCTCCAGATGCTCGCAGAGGATTTGGGCGCCCTCCAGAATGCGCGGCGTGTGCCGCTGGATCAGATCGGGGGGTACGAAAAAGAGCTGATCGCCTCTCACGGCCCTCATCGGGGTCCAACGGCGCCATTGATCGAGCCACTCGGGACGCGAGTCGTCCATGCCACTGGCGATGATCGCTTCCGGATCGCGCGCCAGCACCGCCTCCAGATCGATCACCGGTGCCAAAACCGGGAGATCGTCAAAGATGTTCACGCCGCCGCAGGCGCGGATCACATCGCTGATCAGATGCGTGCCGTTCACGGTCATGAGTGGTTGATGCCACACCTGATAGAATACCCCTACCGGTGCGGCATTTTGATGGCGGAGGCGCACTCCCTCCAGACGCACTTGAAAGTCATTGGCCTGCCGTTGGGCCTCCGCTTCGTGTCCGGTCAGGGCGCCGAGGGTGGTGAGTGCGGTCGGGATCTCATCGAGGCGGCGCGGATCGAGCAACAGGAGCTTGAGCCCCAAACGCTGCAACAAGGTCAGCAGATGCTCGGGATTGCCGCCCGGCCAGCCGATCACCAGGTCCGGACGGGCGGCAAGCACCGCTTCCGGATCGAAACGGTCATACCCGCCGATGCGTGGAATGGTTTTGGCCTGTGGCGGATGGTCGCTGTAGTCGGCCACGGCCACCAGTTGATCTCCCGCACCCACGGCAAAGAGCAGTTCGGTGAGGTTGGGGGCGAGTGCGACGATGCGTTGGGGGGGAGTGGTCGCAGGCGGGTTTGCTGGCAGCGGATCTGCTGCGACCGGAGCCATCATGCTCAGCCAGACGATTACAAAGAGCCGGGCGAACCGTGGCAGCCGGGGGAGTTGCGGATGGTCAACCCGCCACATGGCTGGATCCGACGTACCGCTCGATGGCCGCCAGCAGCGTTTTTTTGCGTACCGGCTTGGAAAGATGGGTGTCGCAGCCGGCATCCAGACTCTGGGCAACGTTTTCGGTGAGAGCGTAGGCGGTCAGGGCGATGATCGGCAGGTGCTGGTCATGCGCCTCCTCGGAGCGCCAGATGCGTGTGACGGTCAGGCCATCCATGATCGGCATCTGCACATCCATGAGCACCAGGTCGAACGGTTCGTCGCGCAGCCGTGCCAGGGCCTCGGCGCCGTTTTCGACCATGGTCAGTTGATAGTGGGTTTGCGCCAGATAGGCATGAAACAACATGCGGTTCTCTTCGGTATCGTCCGCCAGGAGGATCTTCGGGCGATGGATGAGCCGGCGGACAGTGACCGGCTGGTTGGGTTCGAGCGGGTCCGGGTGATGGCTTGCGCACTCGGCAAGCGATGTCATGGTGAACGGCAGTGCGAAACGGAAGGTCGATCCGACCTTCAATTGGCTCTCCACCGCGATGGTGCCGCCCATCTTCTCGACCAGCTGTTTGACGATTGCCAATCCCAGGCCAGTGCCGCCATAACGCCGGGTGATCGAGGTGTCGGCCTGGGTGAAACTTTGGAAAATGGTGTCGATCCGCTCCGGCGGGATGCCGATGCCGGTATCCCGCACCGTGAAGCTCACGCGGATCGTGCGGGTGTCGTCCGCATCACCGGAAAGCGGTTCCGTGGGTCGGAGGGTCAGCAGTATCGAGCCGGAGTGGGTGAACTTGATGGCATTGCCCAATAAATTTAACAGGATTTGTTTGAGCCGGAAGGGATCGCCGCGTACCGCGTCAGGGGTGTTGGGGTCGATTTCGATGTCGAGAGTCAATCCTTTTTCCCGGGCACGCAGCAAGACGATCTCATGACACGCCTCGATCGCCTCGGTCAGTCGGAAGGGGATGTCATCCGGGGTGAACTGTCCGGATTCGATCTTGGAAATGTCGAGAATATCGTTGATCACCCCGAGCAGATTTTCGCCGGCGGAACGGCAGATCTGCACGAATTGACGCTGTTTGTTGTCCAGATCGCTCTCCCAGAGAATATCTGTCATGCCGAGAATGGCATTCAACGGCGTACGGATCTCGTGACTCATGTTGGAAAGGAATTCACTCTTGGCGCGATTTGCGGCTTCAGCCTGCTCACGGGCCTGACGCAGTCGCCGGTTCCAGTAGAGGATCACCCCCAGGATCACGGCAACCGACAGCCCGATCATCACCCCCCACTGGCGAACTGCGCGCCAGTCGATGCCAAACTCGTAGCGGATCGCCAGCCAGCGATTCTTGATGGCCGCTTTCTCCTCGTGGGTCATGGCCTCCAGCGCCTTGTCGATCAGCGTGACCGTCTCCGGCGGAAGGTGCATGCTGACCCCGATCGCCAGGGAGAAGGTATAGGGTGTGGGTGCGGCCACCTTGAGATTGGTCAGGCCCAAATGATCGATGGTGTAGGTGATCGAGCCGAGATTGTCGATGAAGGCGTCCAGCTTGCCGGTGGCGACCTCGTGGAGTCCCTGTTCGAGCGTTGGATAGGGGATGGGGGTCAATTCCGGGTAATCTTTTTGCAGATGCTCCTGGACGACATACCCTTGAACGAGTCCGAATTTCAGTCCGGTCAGATCGCCCAGGCCGCCGATGAAGCGTCCCCCCTCGCGGGTGATGATCACCGCCGGAAAGTGGATGTAGGGTTTGGTGAAACGGATGAAACGGGCCCGTTGTTCGGAAGGGGTGATCGCCGGGATGAGATCGATTTCGCCAGAACGGATCTTCTCCATCACCTGTGGCCAGGTAAGACCCTGAACGGGTTGCAGGGTTACGTTGAGGCGTTCGGCCACGGCGTTGGCAAAGCTTGAGGCGATGCCGGCATATTTTCCTTGTGCATCGAGATATTCGATCGGAGGCCAGGCTGGATCGATTCCCAATCGCAAGGTTTGGCCCCGCAGGACGGAACTTGCTTCGATGGAGAGAGTCGGGCCGGATTGAGCGCGATCGCTGGGAGAGGCGAACAGCGGGGATGACGGATCGGCTAGCAGGAGGGCAAACAGCACCAGCAGGCGTCTCAGGATCCTGAGGGGGAAAAAAGTGGATCGAGAGGACATGGATGGTTGCTCTGATTCCAGGTTTCCAGGTTTGCAGGTTTGGGGGTTATATGTTAATGATTCTCGTCCGGATCTGTCAATATCCAACCGACAGATCTACTTGAAAAATGATTGATTTTCTGGATGTCATTCGCATGCATGGTGGATGATGCATGGCGTGCGTGACAGCTTGCGCACCTCCGGCTATCATGCACTTGGCAGTTGTTTGGATGGATCCATGTGGAGTGGGTGATTTGGCGATTCATTTGATTCTGGGTGGTGCCCGATCGGGCAAGAGCGGGATGGCCTCCCGGTTGGCGGTGGCACACGGTCTGCCGGTGGTGTGGATTGCCACGGCACGGGCGGGGGATGCGGAGATGGCCGCGCGGATCGCCCGGCATCGGGAGAGTCGTCCGCCTGAGTGGCGGGTGATCGAGGAGCCGCTGGCCCTGGCTGCGATCTTGAGGGCAGAGGTGAAACCGGGACGGGTGGTGGTGGTCGATTGTCTGACCTTGTGGCTGACCAATCTGCTGTTCGATGGGGATGAGGGGCTTTTTGACCGTGAGCGGCGCGAACTTTTGCAGACCGTGCCGCGTCTGACCGGTGAGTTGCTGTTGGTGAGCAACGAGACCGGCCTGGGGGTGGTGCCGCTTGGGGAGATCACCCGACGGTTTGTCGATGAGAGTGGATGGTTGCATCAGGAGTTGGCGCGTCTGGCCGATCGGGTGACCTTGATGGTTGCCGGTCTGCCGTTGAGCTTGAAGGGGGATGCTGCATGAGCTTCAGTTGGCTGGTCGATCCGATCCGGGATATCTCCAGCATGCATGGGAAACGGGCAATCGCGCGTCAGCAGCGGTTGACCAAACCGCCCGGCTCCCTGGGACGTCTGGAAACGGTCGTCGTGGAGTTGGCTGCTCTGCAAGGGCGTGTCGATCCGGTCGTCGAACGGGTGCGGATCGTGGTGTTCGCTGCTGATCATGGTGTGGCGGGCGCGGGCGTTTCGGCCTATCCCCAGGCGGTGACCGTGGAGATGATCCGCAATTTTTCTCGCGGCGGGGCAGCGATCAGCGTGCTCGCCAGAGAGATTGACGCGCCACTCGAAGTGGTTGATGTCGGCGCGCTTCGGGATCCGGGATCGCTGCCGGGGGTGATCTCCCGGCGGGCAGGCTCTGGCACGGCGGATTTCCGGGTGGCACCGGCCATGAGCGGGGAAGCATTGGAGCTGGCGCTTATCGCCGGGGCCGAGGCGATTCATCGGGCAGGCGATGCGGGGTGTGAGCTGTTTATTGGTGGCGAGATGGGAATTGGCAACACCACGGCAGCGACGGCTCTGGCCTGTGCGCTGTTGAATGAGCTGGATCCGACGCGCCTGACCGGCCCCGGAACGGGTCTGGATCGACTTGGCGTGGCCCGCAAGGCGGCGGTGATCGCTGAAGCGTTGGCGCATCATCGGTCTGCGTTGACCGATCCATTGGAGATCCTGCGCCGGTTGGGAGGGTTCGAGATCGCTGCTCTGGTCGGGGCCTGCATTGCAGCGGGTCAGTGCGGCATTCCGGTTTTGGTCGACGGTTTCATCGTGTCGGTTGCTGCACTCGTGGCCGTGCGGTTGCGTCCCGAGGTGCGCCCCTGGTTGCTGTTTGCCCATGAATCCGCCGAACCCGGTCATCGGCGGGTGTTGGCGGCCTTGCATGCCGATCCGCTGTTGCATCTGGAGATGCGTTTGGGCGAGGCGAGCGGGGCGGCGATCGCTGTGCCGTTGTTGCGTCTGGCCTGTGCGCTGCATCGGCAGATGGCGACCTTTGCCGAGGCCGGCATCTCCGGCGGGGGAGGGGACGAGGAGGGGGGAGGCGGGGGTGAGGGGTGAGGGGTGGCGTCCGCTGCTGATTGCGCTGGGACTGTTGACGCGCCTGCCGATTCCCTGGAGAGGAGTCCCGGCGGATGCGCGTGAATTGGGACAATCGGTGCTCTATTATCCGCTTGTCGGGGTGGTGATTGGGTTGGTTTTGGCTGCCGTCGCGGTCTGTCTGCCGGGGTGGCTTGATGTCGGGGTGCGCGCGGCACTGGTGTTGATCGCCTGGGTGTGGTTGACCGGTGGCCTGCATCTGGATGGGTTGGCCGATACCGCCGACGGCTGGATCGGCGGACTGGGTGATCCGGCGCGCGGACTTGCGATCATGAAGGATCCGCGCAGCGGTCCGGCGGCGGTGGTTGCTGTGGTGCTTTTGTTGGTGTTGAAATGGAATCTGGCGCGCGTTGCCCTGCAAACGCAGGCATTGGAGGGGTGGCTGATCGCGCCGCTTCTGGGTCGGGTGGCGATCGTGTTGCTGTTTCTGACCACCCCGTATCTCCGGGCGGGCGGCATGGGGGCCGAGGCGGCACGGAGCCTGCCGCGGTTTTGGGCGGGGTTGGTGGTCGTGGCCTGGATGGTGGGCGTGGGGTGGTGGAGTTCTGTCTGGATCGTGGCGATCTTTGGAGTGGTCTGGTTTGGCGTGCGTCGGGCGTGGATGGGTCGTTTCGGGGGGGTGACCGGGGATCTGGCCGGGGCGAGCTGTGAGATGATCGAAGCCGTGGTGATGTTGGCTTGGGTATGGCAATGGCAGGAGGCGGTGCGATGAGCGTGGTACGGGGCGGTCGCGGTTGGCTCTGGGGGCGTTGGATGCTGATTTGGCTGATGCTGGCCGGCGGGGTGGCGCGTGCCGAGATGCTGGATGTGGAGGCCAATCTGTATCGTTATGTCACGGTGGAGTTGCAGGTCGATCTCACCGTTTTGAGCGAGGCCGAGCAACGGATGTTGCCGCTGTTGATCGATGCGGCCCGGGCCATGGACGCGGTCTTTTGGAGACAGACGGTCGGGGATCCGGATGCGCTGTTGGCCGTGCCGTGGACTCCGACCGTGCGGGAGTTGTTGATGATCCATTACGGCCCGTGGGACCGGATGGAGAATCACCGTCCCTTGATCGATGGCATTGCGCTCAAACCGGATGGTGCCCGTTTTTATCCGGCGGATCTGACCCGCGAGACCTTCGAGTCTGCGGCCAGGGAACAACCGGCGTTGAAGGATCCCTATACCCTGGTGCGGCGCGGGGCCGAGGGCGAGTTGACCGCCGTGCCGTATCATCAGGCATTTTCCAGTTTTCATGCGTTGGCTGCCGACCGGTTGCGGCGTGCGGCGGCACTGGCCCCGAACGAGGGGCAGGCGCGGTATCTGGAGGCGCGCGCCGAGGCGTTGTTGACCGATCGCTATCGCGAAAGTGATCGGGCCTGGATGGCGATGAAGGAGAACCGGTTGGATATCATCCTGGGGCCGATCGAGACCTATGAGGATGGTCTGATGGGGATCAAGGCCGCGCACGAGGCGTTGATCCTGCTCAAGGATCGACACGCCGAGGAGCGTTTGGAGCGGCAGACGCGCCGTTTGCCGGCCTATCAGGCCCGGTTGCCGGTCGAGGCGGCGTATCGGGCGGAGCAACCGGGTGCGGATTCGGATCTGGGGGTGTATGACGTGGTGATGTGGAGTGGCGATGCGGCAGCCACCCGTCCGATTGCAATCAATCTGCCCAACGACGAGCAGGTGCAACTGGAAAAGGGGTCGCGGCGTTTGCAGTTGCGCAACGTGATGCGCGCCAAGTTCGAGCGGATCCTAAAGCCCATGGCCGAGGAGTTGCTGGATCCGGGGCAGGTCAGCCGGGTGAGTTTCGAGGCATTGTTCGCCAATACGTTGTTTCACGAGGTAGCGCACGGGCTTGGGGTGAAAAAACGGATCAAGAATCCGCAAGAGACGGTCAATGATGCCTTGCGTGAGGATGCCTGGATGATGGAGGAGGGCAAGGCCGACGCCTTGGCTTTGTGGCTGGGGGATCTGGATGCCGAGTTGGAGCGGGCGGAAACGGGCAAGGCGGATGTTGAGGCGGTTTCGGTTGAGGCCCGTTGCGTGACCGAATTCGCCTCGATGTTCCGGGCGATCCGTTTCGGGCCGGCGAGTGCGCATGCGCGCGCCAATCTGATTCGTTTCAATTATCTGGCCGAGCGTGGCGCTTTCGAGCGGGACGAGGAGGGGCGTTATCGGGTACATGTCGAGCGGATGCGTGCGGCGGCCAGTGAGCTGGCCGGGGTGATTTTGAAATTGCAGGGGGATGGGGATCAGGAGGGGGTGCGGGCGTTGGAGAATGGGTATGGGACGCTTTCGGCCACGTTGATTGCCGATTTGTTGCGGGTGGAGGCAGCGGCGATTCCGGTGGATGTGGTGTTCAAGTCGGGGTGGTGATACGGACACCATCCCCGAACCGCCAGCCACCCCGGTCACATGGCGAATGTGCAGGACATGAACCGTCGACTCATCAATCGTGAAAAAGATACGCCAGGGCGTTCCCTTTTCAATCAGAAGTTGCCGGATTTCGCAATCGAAGGCGTCACTTTCCGGTGCGATTGCGTGAGATTTCGGCAAAATTTTCAGACCAAGATGACCCAAGTCGCATCCAACACTGGCAAGCCGTCCTACACATCGGCTGTTTCGGCATTCGGGAGCTTGATGCGTATCAGTCGGTTGTCAGATGCGCATCGATTTATGACGTCAGCTCTTCCTCTCCCATGGCACCTTGCGCCAGGGAGATGAAGATCCGGTTTTTCTCTTCGTTTGCGGCGCTCAAGCGTTTGTCGGAATTCTAACGAATTGAGTATGGTGTCCCCGGAATTCCGTCCCCGGAATTCCTGTACTAAACCGCACCTGTTTTGGGATGAAGAGCGCGCTAAAGTCAAAAACAAAGTCCCAAGGGCTTTGCCCTTGGATCCCACCAGGGGGATAATCCCCCTGGACCCCTATAAATGGAACTACGCATCCCGTGATGGTTGCGGTTTAGTGGTGGAAAGTGGAAGTTCGTGACCCCCACGATTTTCCTGATCTGCCAGAGTGCTGGCCGCCTCAGCGATCGATTGGGTCACGCATCGCCGCTTCTGCCCACTTGGTTGGTGTCGCCATCCTTTGCGGGTAATCCCGGCTCTGCAGTTTCTATAGTGGAAGCAAGTTCAGGCGTGAGATTTCCCTGGTTACGTATTTTCTCCAGTAAAATGATAATGGTTTCGGCAGATTGAATGCGCGTATCCAGACGATGGCCATTCGATTCTTGCACATGGAATCGCTCAAGCAGTCGGGCGTGATTTCGGATCTGTTCATCCAACGCTTTGGAAGGGAGCGTCGTGGCGTCCAACGCGTTCAGAATTATTTCCACTACAATGGCTTGGTTAGTGGTGATCGCCTGAAGAAGGGCCTCTGGAAGTGGATTGTCCGCATCCTTCCGCCATGTAGGATCTGCACCGACTTGCAGCAGCAATCGAGTCAACTCGGGGTCGCCGCTGGAGATGGCGCGACACAGCACGCTCTCTTTTTCAGAGTAGGAGTGTTTTTTATCAACCACGGTGTTGGGAGCGGCGCCAAAATGCAACAGGCGGTTGACGCAACGGTGAAGCCTTTGCGATATAGCGGCAGCCAGCCAGGCATTTTTGTCGTACTGGCGCAGGGTCAATCCCATATCCTCGGAGGTGACTGCGGAGGAATCCATCCCTTCCAGATGGCATTCCAGCCGTTCCAGAACTCGAGGGAAATAGCAACTGCCCACATGCTCGTGGTCACACCGGAAGCAGACCGGCTGGCCGCATTCGGTGCAATAGTCCAGGTTTTCGTCCTGATAGCGTTCCCCGCATTCACGGCAATAGGCCTTGTGAGGACGTTCTCCGGAATAAAACGGGGGCCTGGGAGGAGGTTGTTCGCGACGTTGCTCCAACGGAAGTCTGTAGAAGGCGGGTAAAGTCGACTCTGGCAGTTCACCCTCTGCTTCCTGGGGGTGCGGACATGAACTCCCTTCATTTTTTGCCGGAGGCTTCGGGCAGGATTCATGGTGTTTGCCGATACAGTCAAAACATATATTAATGCAACAATATGAACAGAGAATTATCCTTTCCAGACCGACATCACCGTTACATTCTGCGCACAGCGATAGGGAAGGCTTTTGCCTTTCTGCAGGGGCTGAGACAGGCGTTGAAGCTTGGGAGTCGTTGAGAAACTCGCCTTTGGCCAGGGTGTAAACCGTTCCGTTCGGCGGCTCGCTTTCGAAGGCAGCCTTCAGGAACTTGCCGTCCAGGCAAAGCAAGCCCATAATGAATATTCCAAGCCGTGCCGCCAGACCGGCGAAAAAGCCCTCGCACGATTTGCACCAGAATAGCAGTAGAACTATAGGCATGAAGAACAAGAAGTTAGTAAAGGTGATGACCCATATCGTAACGAGAAAACGGTAACGCAGAAGCTGTCGGTCGGCCCAATCCAAATGGCGCTCCTGCTTGACCGGGACGGAGAACCATATGATCAGAAAAAGCGCCGCCATGATCCACCGTAAATAGGGATCCTCCCTTTTCGAATGCAAGTTTTGTTTATTGATGTATTGATGTTCAAAGTTCCGCAATTGCTGTATCGCCTCCTCATATGTCTGACCCCCGGCTTGTCCTGCCTGCATCGCGATAGAGGGTGAAACAAAAGGAGTTTTCTGTGGTTCGGCTGCGAAAAGTCGGCCCGTTGGGATGAAGAGTAGGGGCAGGAGTAACCACACCAAAAGCAGTCGAGGCACAGTCGGCAACACACTCCTTTTCCGTCCAGAGCGGCCTACAAGTGACGAGAGTACATGATGCCCTTCGGGCAAAAAGTCAAAGGCAAACCGTGGGGCTTTGCCCCACACCCCATTGAATCGCGTGTCTTTCCCACCATCGGCAATTGAAAGCCCTTTCGAAACCGGCAGGATCCGCTCGATCAGACGGATCTGCCGCAACATGCTGGCCAAGGCGCTCATGGCGCCCTCCTTGAGTGCCCCTTGTCGGGCCAGGGCGTAACTGTCGACCGCCTTCTGCTCCAATCCAAGCAGCAACGAAGCCTCCCCCATAGTCTCCGGAACCCAATAGTCTCCACCCGCCTCACCCGTTTTTGCCGCGCACAGTGCCAGAACACGCTCGGCCAAACGCTTGCCAAGCCCTTCATTACCATAGAGAAAAAACAGGGTGGCCGCATTGATTGCTGCAAAATGGTTCTGTCCTTTGGACTCCACGAAGGCCGGGTTGTAAGCCTGGGCCGCATCCTGCAACAGATTGTTCCCCTGCCATTCCTCGCCCGACAGTCGCCATTTGTCCTTGGAGATGCGACCTTCCAGACAGAGTTTTTCCTGTTTGAGTTTGCCCAGGGCGTGTTCATATCCGGGATCGGCCAACTGTTTCATGGCCCGATCGAGCAGTTCGATCTGCTGATGCATGCCCCCCCCCGATCCGCATGGACGCGGGACAACAGACATCGAATCTCCAGATCAGCCGGGAATGTGCGCCGGGCTGCATCGAGAAGATCCTGCACAGCCACATAATCGCACTTCCGGAGGACACGATTGGCCTCTTTGATGAACTCCCAGGATGTTGTCATGGTAACCTCGAAATCACAACTCCTGCCTAAAAACACGATCAATATCGATCACCACCGTTTCTTGCGAAGCCAAGTGACAATAACGGCAACCTCCTGGAGAAGTCCAGGCGCAAGCGATACGGTCACCGCACCCCCTTGCCCCCGCACCTTGCGAGCAGCCAACTTCTGGGCAAAGGTCTCCTTCTTTATCCAGGCCATGGCGGCACAGCTCCTGAGGGGATCGGTCGCTTTTGGTTGGCCGTTTGAAACCGGTTCAGCCAAGTTGTTGGCAGAAGAAAATGATGACCTTTGACATTACGTTTGTTCGAGGTCATCCTGCTGTTGCAGGAAGTCGGTTGCCTGCGGCTTGGGAGTGGATGTAGTGTTTTTTGCTGCAACCGTCCGGTGACAGATCAGGTTTTCTTTGGCATGTAACAGGAACCGCTATGGAAGAAGCAATAAAAACATTGCGCGTATTTATTTCGTCGCCAGGCGACGTGAATCCCGAGCGTGCGGTGGTGCGTCGGGTAGTGGATCGCCTGGACCGTGAGTTTGCCTACCACTTTCGGGTGGAGTCGGTGTTGTGGGAGCGTGAGCCTCTGATAGCGACGGAGCATTTTCAGACGATGATCACGCCGCCGTCGGAGACGGATATTGTGGTGGTGATCGTGTGGTCACGGCTTGGATCGTTTTTGCCCGATGAAAAATTCCAGGGGAAAGTGACGGGCAAGATTCCGGTAACGGGGACGGAGTGGGAATTTGAGGATGCTGTTCAAGCCTATCAACAGCATGGCAGGCCGGATATGATGCTGTATCGGAAGCAGGCTGAGATCACTGTTTCACTTTCTGATGATGCTGTTCTGGAACAGAGACGTCAACAAAAGAGACTGGTTGAAGCCTTTTTGACCCATTGGTTTCAAGATGATACCACCGGCGCCTTCAAGGCCGCCTCACACCAATTTACCGATGCCAGGCAGTTGGAAGAGATGTTGGAGACGCATCTGCGCGCATTGTTGCGGCAGCGTCTGGAGCGTTCAGAAGAGCAGCACGAGGGAGAGATCCGTTGGCACGATGGGAGCCCATTTCTGGGTTTGCTGTCGTTCGAGCTGGAACACGCACCGATCTTTTTTGGTCGGACAAAGGAGCGTCAGGAGCTGCGCGATGCCCTGGCAGCGCAGGCCGGGCGGGGATGCGCGTTCGTGCTGGTGTTCGGGGCGAGCGGCAGCGGCAAGTCGTCGCTGGTGAAGGCGGGTGTGCTGGCGGATTTGAAGATTCCCGGGATGATGGAGAAGGTGGGCTTGGTGCGTTATGCCTGTGTCAAGCCGTCGGACGACGAGGATCCGTTTGCGGTGCTGGCCCGGGGCTTTCTGTCGGCGGAGGCGCTGCCGGAGTTGACCGGGTTGGAGTATGACCTGGAAAACTTGACGCGCCTGCTGCGCCGTGCGCCCGAAGAGGCGGTTCTTCCGATCCGACAGGGATTGGCCAACGCTGGTCGGAAAGCGCAGTTAATCAACGATGCGCAGGCGCGTTTGTTATTGATCGTGGATCAATTGGAGGAGCTGTTCACGCAGCCGAAGCTGTTTCATGCGGAGCGTGAAGGGTTTGTGCTGGCGCTGAAGGCACTGGCGGAGAGCGGTTTGGTGTGGGTGATGGCCACCATGCGCTCGGATTTTTTCGACCGGTTGGTGACTTTGCCGGTTTTGTCTGGGATGAGCACACGGGAAGGGCGTTATTTGCTGCATCCCCCCGGCTCTGGGGCGATCGGCCAAATCATCCGTCAGCCGGCGCTGGAAGCGGGATTGCGTTACGAAAAGGAGGCGGTCAGCGGGATCGGCCTGGACAAGACCTTGGAGGATGCGGTGTCGCAAGATGGGGCCTCGCTGCCGCTGTTGGAGTTCACGCTGGCGGAGTTGTGGCATCGGCGTGGAGAGCAAGGTCTGCTGACCTTGTCGGCGTATGCGGCTTTGGGCGGATTGGCAGGGGCATTGGGCCGGAAGGCGGACGAGGTGTTCGGCAAGCTCTCGAAGGAGGAGCAGGCGGCCTTTCCCGCCGTGCTGCGCGCGTTGGTGACAGTGGGCCAGGAGGATCAAGGGGTTGGGACGGCGCGGACGGTTCCGCTCTCCCATTTTTCCGATGGCACGCCCGGATACCGGGTGGTACACGCCTTTTTGAATCCCCTGGCCCGGCTTCTGGTGGCCGACGATGAGGGCGGCGGTGCGCGGGTGAAGGTGGTGCACGAAGCGCTGCTGACCCACTGGCCCAAGGCGAAGGCGCAAATCAGCCAGGACTATCGGGATTTGCAGTTGCGCGGTCGTTTGGAGCACTCCGCGTTGCGCTGGCGGACGGCGGCCAAAAAGGACCAAAAAAGCCTGCTGTTGCCCCCGGGTCTGCCGTTGCAGGAGGGAAAAGGACTGCTGAAGCGCTGGACGAGCGGGGAGTTGGAGTCAGGGATTGTGACCTATCTGCAGGCGTCGTTGCAGGCGCACCGCTGGCGGAAAGTGAAGCGCGCGCTGTGGGGTGTGGCGGCGATGGCATTGTTGCCTGGGATCTTTGGAGGTGTCTGGGCGGTGCGGGTCCATCAGGGGGTGCAGGCGGTGGAACGCGCGATGGAATTTGTTGAGATTCCGAAGGGGTGTTTTCAGATGGGCAGTCTGGAGACGGAGATGGATCATCGAACAGACGAGAGTCCAGTGCATGAAGTGTGTGTAGAAGGATTCGAGTTGGGGAAATTCGAGGTGACGCAGGAGTCGTGGGAGCAGGTGATGCTTGGGAATCCGTCATCGTACAAGGGTGCACGGAATCCTGTGGAGATGGTGAGTTGGCATGATGCCCAGGAGTTTGTGAGGAATATGAACTGGTTTGGTCGTCGTCATTATCGGTTGCCGACGGAAGCGGAGTGGGAGTATGCGGCACGAAGTGGGACGCAGACAGTGCGGTATTGGGGTGATGGGGAGAAAGAAGCGTGCCAATATGCCAATATGGCAGATCAACAGCTCAAAAGGGTTCAAGGCAAGGCTTTGGGCAGTTGGTTTGATTGTGATGATCGGTTTATAACTACTGCACCTGTTGGGAGTTATCAACCGAACAGATATGGTCTTTATGATATGTTGGGCAATGTGTGGGAATGGACCTGTTCGGATTATGGCGGGTATGCTGATTCAGGAAAGAGTTATGCCAACTGCAGTCAGGGAGGCTCCGACCGGGTCTTACGGGGCGGCGGCTGGAACGACGCCCCGGCCAGCGTCCGCTCCGCCCTTCGCGACGGCAACACCCCGGGCATTCGCTACAACAACTTGGGCTTCCGCCTCGCCAGGACTAATCCTTAGCCCTTTTACGCTTTTACCCTGGCACGAAGCACCATAGTGTTGATTTTTGATGTTGTCCGTCACCCTGGAGGGCGGCGAGAGGACGGCCCGCGAAGCGGGAAGCCGTCCGAGAGCTGCCCGGAAGGGTGACGGATTGGGGATTCCAAAGGGGCAAA
>JAMOBI010000116.1:0-14928 GCA_039908105.1 Magnetococcus sp. YQC-9 | reverse complement strand
CTTATTTGATGGTTGATATCAGCTCCATCTTGGCACATTTCGATGCCGTGGCACACTGCTGCCGTTTGGAGCGGGGCGGACCATACCATTAGACCCTCTCTTTTTTTTTACCAGTAAAAACGACACATTCCAGGCTGGTTGCGGTTTAAATAATAGCATGCCTCTTCAGCTCCTGCCGCCGAACGGCCCAATCGGGAAGCACGGACTCCACGCGGACCCAAAAAGCCGGCGAATGGTTCATCTCCAGCCGGTGGCAAAGCTCATGCACCAGAACATAATCCACCAGACGTAGCGGCAGACGCATCAGCTTCCAGTTGAGGTTGATCGAACCGCGATTCGAACAGCTCCCCCAGCGGGCCGTCTGGCTGCGGATGGTCACCTTTTGCCAGGTTACCCCCATCACCCCGGCCCAATGGGCCAGACGGCCCGGCAGATAGACCAGAGCACGCCGCTGATACCAGCGCGCAAGCGACCGCTCCAACCCATCCTCGGCAAGCGGAGTGGGCAGCCATAACTCGTTGCCGACCAGCCGGGCGCGCGTTACCCCCTCTTTGGCCACGCGCACTATGAGTTGTTCGTCGAGTAGTGGGATGAACATGCCGTCGCTCAACCCAGAACGCGCCTGTCGGGCCACCTGTTGCCGTTCGAGCTGCTGATGCAACCAGGCGACCTGAGTGCGCAGAAACCGCTCCACCGTGACTTGACTCATGCGCATCGAGGCGTGCGCCTCGATCTCCCCGTTGGCCATGACACGCACCGCCAGTCGCTTGCGCAGCGGATGGCGATGCAAGGCATACCGCACGGTCAACCCCGGCAACTGTAAAACATGAATCGTGGCAGACAATTTTTTCCCTCGAAGCTCTTTCTCAAGCGGCAGCGAACCGCTATAGTAACCGCCACGCCCGAATCCGTCATGGGGGCATCGCTTCGATCTGAAATGGGAAACAAACATGCATACCGGTTATTTCGGTGAGTTCGGCGGGGCATTCATCCCGGAAATTCTTCACGAAACCTTTCGTCGACTGACAGCGGCCTACGAGGAGGCGCGTGCGGATCCGGAGTTCTGGAACACTTACGTCCGGTTGATGGAAAACTACTCCGGGCGCCCCACGCCGTTGACCTTTGCAGAAAATCTTTCGGCAAAATACGGACGTCGCATTTACATCAAGCGTGAGGATCTCAACCAGACCGGGGCGCACAAAGCCAACAATGTCATGGGGCAGGGGTTATTGGTCAAGCGCATGGGCAAACGCCGCGTCATCGCCGAAACCGGTGCCGGACAACACGGCATGGCCACAGCCACCATGGCAGCGCGCATGGGTTATGAATGCGTGATCTACATGGGTGCCGAGGATGTCGAGCGGCAACGTTCCAACGTCTTCTGGATGGAGCGGCTCGGGGCGCGCGTGGTGCCGGTGCAATCGGGATCCAAAACCCTCAAAGATGCGGTCAACGAGGCGATGCGCGATTGGGTTGGCAGCATGGACGATACCCATTATCTGCTCGGCACGGCCTGCGGCGCGCACCCTTTCCCGGTCATGGTGTCGTGGTTCCAATCGATCATCGGCTTGGAGGCCAAGGCGCAGATTCTGGCCGCTGAAGGGCGGCTGCCCACCCATATTTATGCCTGCGTTGGAGGTGGATCCAATGCCATGGGGATCTTTCAGGGATTTCTCGACGATCCGGATGTGACGTTGGTTGGTGTCGAAGCTGGTGGGTTGGGGCTTGAGTCCGGCAGGCATGCCGCCCGTCTGGCCTCAGGGAGCGGCACGATCGGCATGGCTCAGGGATACAAGACCTATTTTCTCCAGAACGGTGACGGTCAGATGCTCGATACCCACTCCGTGGCTGCGGGATTGGATTATGTCGGGGTTTCGCCGATTCTGGCCCATCTGCATGCGATCGGACGGGTGCGTTTCGAGGCGGCCACCGATCGCGAAGTGGTTGACGCCCTGCAGGAGTTGATGCGTTCCGAAGGGTTGATTCCCGCGCTCGAATCGAGCCATGCCGTGGCTTGGGCGTTGAAGGAGCTGCCGGCATTGCCGCCCGATGCGCTCGTGATCATCAATCTTTCCGGTCGGGGGGACAAAGATATTTTCACCATTGCCGATGCATTGGATGATCCGGGCTGGCGGCGTTTCATTCGAAAGAAGGCGGCGCAGTATGCGCAAGAGGATGAAACGAAACGCGAGGATTGATTGACACTTCTGCAGGAGGGAATGGGAGAAGGGGCGGATAGCGCCCCGGACCCTTGTCATGGATGACACCCACCCTCACCTCATACCACCAGCTCCTCACCCAACAATTCTTGCAACCGCCCGGTCTGCCAGGCTTTTTCCGTCCCCATGGCCTGCGAGGAAGCAATCCCCGCCTGACGCTCCGCATCCCGTGGATGTACCCCCTGCGCCTTGGAGTCGGCCAGCGAACGCTCTGCCGCCGCTGCTGCAATCGCCGCGCGTGCGGAACCCACCGCTGCCCAGGCCGCAAGGCCATCACTCTCCCAAACCGCCGCACCATACGCCGCCATGGCCGCATCCCGCGCCGCGCCATTCACCATGCGTGCCACCTCCCAAGCTCCGGCAGCCGAAGCCATCATGTCAGCAGTGGAGCCGGTTCCATAAATCACATGACGTGTCTTGACCAACGCTTCGACCGCCCGTTCATCCCCTGGAAGCACGGCCTGCAGAATCGGCAACGCCCGACTTGCGCACTCCACGGCAAAACCACGCGCCACCACCGGGGTCCATGCCTCCAGACGCCGGATCACCCGCGCTTCCTGGAAGATCTGAAACCTTGTATCGGTGAACGATTTGCCCTGCCCTTCGGCGATCCAGATCACCGGCCCGAGCCAGTCGACCAGATCCACACCCCGGCATAAATGATAGCCGCGCACGCACGGCGAAAGTCCGCCATGGACCGTCGGCATCCAGGAGCCATCGACCTTCCAACGGCCTGCGCCGCCATGACAACAGACCCCATCCTCGCCGAGGACTTTGTAATACACGGGTTCACTCATCCGTTTTTCACTCCCGACAGTTCAACCGGCCCGTCTGTCCGGCTGAGGTGATGACAGCATGGGCAAAATCGATTTACAGAATAGCAGATATGCACCGATCCACAACCCCCCGGCCAAAAAGATTGCATCCGAAAGAGACCAAAAGGGAAGCATCACCCGTACAAGCGCGGTGAGGTTCATGATCGCGAAAGCCCATGTCAAAGCTCTGGGCGCCTCTGGAAGGCGACCCGTATGGGTCATGGCGACCCGCCCCATGATGCCCAGGGTGAACAGACCCATGGCACCGACGGTCAACGCATGCAGGGCGTCAGTCTCGGAGAGTCCAACGCCCAAACGGGCCGCGCCGCGCAGCAGCAAGCCAATCACCAACCATAGATAACCCAGATGCAGTACCCACAACAGCGAGGTGGAGAGGGTCTTCCACCCCTGCCAGCGAGACAAACGCATCCCCTGTACCAGGGCGGCGGCGATGAACAACCAGCCAGCAGCCGGGCTGGTGGTCCAAAAAAGATCCGCCAGTACCACGGAAAGCAGCGTCACCACACCGGCAATCTCCAATGGTACGGACATGGGAAAAACAATCTCCTCGCCCCGCTGCTTGAGCGCATCGCGGGTGAACATCGGCATGATGTGTCCACCGGTCATGGCCAGAAAAAAGACTATGCCATCAATGCCGAGCAACAGACCCGTGCGCACACTCTCCCGGGTCCAACCCAAACCCTCCAGATGGGTCAACAGGTCACCGACGGCCAAAAGCGCCAAAATTGCCGGAAAGATGCGATGGACCGGATTGCCGGTAAACCACAAGGTCGGCGTCAGAAATGCGAGCATGCCGAAAAAATAGAGTCCGTCTGCCAGCGCAGGGATCCAATGAGGCAGGCAGCAGCCCGACACCATCCCAATGCGCGCCACGAGCCAAGCCGTGGCCAGAGCGATCAACGGCAAGCCGGTCAATGGTGGGGTTTTCGACCAGACCGGGGTGGCGGTCAACAGAAATCCACCGGCTGCGGCCCCGACAAAACCATAGAGCATCTCATGGCCATGCAGATGGGAGGGCGACCAGGGGGAGGAAAGGATCAGACCATTCGCGCTGACCAGCAACCAGAGAAACATGGCGCCTACGGACCACACTCCGGCCAGGGTGAAGAGGATGCGGAAACCCTGATCAAACAGCATTCGGATGTGACTGGGAGTTGGCAAGCGGGGCAAAAGTTTCATGCGTCGCTCCCATCAAGGCAATTTTTTCCGGCTGGATTTTGATCAACATGGCATGGCATGAAGCGAGGCAAACCCTAAAGCAAAAGCCGGACACCCAAATCCGCGCGCTTCGTGATCACGAAGCGCGCGGATCATCCGGTGATCAGGCGACGGAATTCATCAAACGCTGCTGGGCGGCTGCCGACAGGGTGACGCGATAAGCACCGGAGCGCACCTGCGGCATGACCGGATCGCCGAGCGAGGGAGTGCTTTTTTCGCGCGTCTGCTGGGTCAAGACGGTTTTATCTTCCTTTTCGCGGGCCTGCTGTTGCAACTGTGTGGCGTTTTGCACAGCGCGTTGAATCAGATAACCGGCGGCGGAGAGAATGTCCATGTTCGTCAGCTCCTTTGGATGAATCAGGAGAAAAAATGGTTGAATCACGGTGTTACTGGCTGGGGCAAGATGCCTCGACAGTCGATGATAAAATTTTAGCAACATACGTGCCAATTTTCTGAAGCCCTTGTTTCCACGAAGACCAACGGAAGCGTACGCTTCAAGATTCGACACGTTGAACCAAAATGGGGGTAAATAGTTCTTGACGAGCCGCAATTTTTTACTTACACTCCCGCGCTTATTCCCCGATAGCTCAGTCGGTAGAGCAGCTGGCTGTTAACCAGCTTGTCCCTGGTTCGAGTCCGGGTCGGGGAGCCAAAATTGGTTCCAAAAGGTTCCAAGAGCATACAAAAAGCCAGCAAGATTAAACACTTGCTGGCTTTTTTGTCTCCAAGGCGTTCCAAGGATGCGTATAGACATCCAGGTTTGGTGTGTGTATCCACCTCTTGTACCACGGCAGGAGTCCCTTCTGGCTTGGATTCATCCTGTGCGGTTCGTTCTTGTCCTTTCACCTCATCCGTACGCAATTTTGCTGTCCTGATACACAGTTCATCCGCTTGCACATGTTTGGATGTCAACCTGACCTTGTCCAATAATGGCCTGATGAACCTGTCGGCACTGTTCTCCGCCCCGGGCATACCTATCGAACACCGTACGCTCGTCGTAACCATACGTGGCGACGATTGCTTGAGGAGGACACCCATGTTTTATTAACGAAATCATGCCGCTAACCTGATCATGATCTGTACGTAGACGATAAAAGGCTGTTCCTTGTCGTCTCAGTAAATGTGCCACCACATTTTTTTGCAACGGTAACGTTTGTCTTGCCTACCGTGGATGACGATATTTCCTTCCCCAACAAGCCCACAGGTATTGCAGGTTGGGTTTGGGCAAAACCGGGTCGAAGTGTTCATGTCGGCTCCTCCCATGCAAGCTGTGTTGAGCAGTTTCGCTGGCAGGATAACCACATAAATTACAATAATCAACCAGATCCGGCCCGTCCACGCTCAAGTGTGGTGGTACCCACGGTGGGCACTCGGCTTGAGTCCGAACGCGACGAGGGTCTTAACGAGGCGGTCATCCCGGATATGGGGTCCAATCTCTGGAGTGCCATGGGGGTCAAACGGTGATGGGGTTCACGCAGAGAATTCCGGACGCATAGGGGGGGGTGTCCCCTCACGGATTCGCGGTTGCAGGAAGCGGGGATGCCGGCCAGGGTGATATCACCGCTCCGGGGGGGTGGGTACTGGACACCCACCCCATGAGCGTGAATCACCGATGACGATGAGCGGAATACCGTCAATCTGGCTGACGGAAACTTTACCGTGCCGGGGGTGGGGCAGGCAAGCGCATCTCCTGGGCGGGTGGTGCGACGTATTGAACCGGGAGCGGCCACACCCGCATGAGACCGAACAGCAAGCCGATGCCGCCGATGATCATGACACCCATCTTGATCACCATGCGGAGTTCCAGTTCTTTGATGTCGCGCTGGAGTTCCTTGATATCACCCTTCGTTGCCAAATCCGCCAGATTGGATTTCTGCACTTCCTGAATGGCAACGGCCATGCCCTTGGCCTGCGGCTCATCAAATCCAGACGCCTTGAGTGTTTCGACGAATTTCAAGGTATCAAATGTGACTGCGGCGTAACTCATCGTTTCATCTCCTGTGTGGACGCTTCCGTACCTGAAAGTTTATCTGAAATCATCCAACACAGTCCAAGGAAATCTACCTGACATCCACAGCCAGGGTTCCGCATCATGCCGCCTTGGCAAAATGCTGCCGGTGGATCCGCTCCATGATCGCCTTGAGTGTCGGATCCGTCACCTTGGCCAGACTTTCTTCAACCGGCGGCGCTGGCGGATCGATGCGACGCACAGGCCGCACAATGGGCGCGTTTCGTCGCGCGGCAATGGGTATCTCCGGCACGAACGTGCCTTGAATAGCTCTCTGCGTCAGCGCACGAACCCACCCGATCCGGTTGCCGATCATCCGTCCACCTTCAAGACACCCGGCCAGTTCGTCAAGCACCGCTTGTGCCTGGAAGGGGGCTCTATCTCAATCTGTATCTTGTCTGTTTCGTGAAACGAGCCTTAAAGCCTTTAGTCACGCGGCTTTGTTCTTGGGCCATGTTCGCGGGATTGTTTTGCAAAAGGCGCAAAACAATCCCGCAATCCTTGGCGGCGCGCGGCGCATTTTTCTAGAAAATTCGCGAAAAACGCTTCTTTTGAAGAGCGCTCTAAAGTCAAAAGCAAAACCCTGGGAGATGAATCTCCCAGACCTTCTCTTTTTTTCACTAATAAAAACTACACATTCCAAGCTGGTTGCGGTTAGGTTAACGTAAGACACTACCGAAATTTCCAAGCTGTCAAATCAGCTCTGTCGACCCACTACGCATCCCAAACCACGCAGCCCAAAACGGGTACGGTTTAATCAAGAATCATTCGCTTTCATCGTGCTTTCTGACCGTGACGCATGCATCAAAAGCGGATAAACTGATATTTGACTCGATACCCGTTTATAAAATCAGGCTGATCCGAAAACGACCAAGAAACCTGCGCCTCATGTCGATCCCTGCACCCCTTGCACACAGCGGCCTGCCATTCGCTCTGCTGATCGTGTTCTCTTCCGCCGGCCTGGTCCACGCCGCTGCTTCGGAAGCCTACCGCGACTGCCTGCTCGAACGGGTCAAACCGGCCAAGAGCGCCCTGGCTGCCCAGTATCTGCAACAAGCTTGTGCGCGACGCTTCCCGGATGCCCGGTCCGGAACCGACCTGACCGTCCGACCCGATGCCGAGGATGCGCTGCTTGCCTATGATCACTGTCTGTTCAAACAGCTGGCCACGGTACAGAACGATCAGAGCGCCCAGTGGATGGAGCAGTTCTGCCACGATCAACACCACCCCGGCACCCGCGGTCAGGCGGATGGCGACAAGCCGGTTCCCATACTCAACCTGTTGAATATTCTGGTCGGATCGCCCCAAAAAAAACCGGTGCAGGATGCCCCGAACATCGATGGTGAACAGTTCGTGCCGCTGCAACCCGCCCCAGCCGGACGGTGATGGGATCGGCTCATGAGGGATCGCCCCGGGTTTTTTTCTTTATGCCGTCACCATCTTGAGAAGCGTCACTGTCCGCAAGGCCGCGTGCGAGATGCGAGAGCTGTTTGCAATAACTGGAAACAACTTTCGCAAAGGCTGCGCGTGACCCATTTTTTGCAAAAAACGCTTCTTGAGAAGAGCGCGCTAAAGTCAAAACCCTGGGAGAGGAATCTCCCAGACCCGCTCTTTTTTTTCACCAGTGGCAACGATATCCAAGCCGGGTGCGGTTGGGTTCGGCTCGTGGCGCTGATGGTGCTTTTCTTTTGTCTGGCGTGGCCGGTGGGAACGCTTGAGGCCGGATCCTGCGACTGCAAGGTGGCGGTGGATGTCGGTCATGCCAGCTTCGCGGATGGCGCCACCAGCGCGCGTGGCAAACCGGAATTCGAATTCAATCTGGAGATGGGCAGTCTGATCCATGAAGAGCTGCTCAAATCCGGCATGACCCGCAGCTTTGCGATCATCAATCCGCCCAGCTTAAAGGATCGGGTACGCATCGCCGAGGAGCGCCAGGCCGATCTGCTGGTTTCGGTGCATCACGACTCGGTGCAGCCGATGTTTCTGCGCAACTGGATTCACAACAACCGACATTTGCGCTATTCCGATGCCTTTCAGGGCTATTCGATCCTGGTCTCCACCAAGGGGTTCCAGTATTCCAACAGCCTGGAGCTGGCCAAGATGATCGGCAGGCGGTTTCGTGCCGTCGGTTTTCTGCCCGCCTATCACCACTCCAAAAATGTCCTCGGCGGACGTCACAACATGATCGACGAGGAGCTTGGCATCTATCAGTTCGACAACCTGGTGGTGCTCAAATACACCACGATGCCGGCCATTCTGATTGAATTCGGCGTCATCGTGAATCGGGAGGAGGAGTTGCGCTTGCAGGAACCGGAAACTCGCGCCAAACTGGTACGCGGCGTGGTCGATGGCATTGAGGAGTTCAACGCCCGTTTCTGTCTGCCACGCGAGTGAGCTTCCCTGACCGCTTATTGTTGACTCTTGAAGGAGATGATCATGATCACGCTTCGCAAAACATTGGCTCTGGCTCTGCTGCTCGGCTCCTGTGCCCTTCCCGGCCTGCTGGTCGCCGAGGAGATCGGCACCGTGGACACGGTTTTCAAGCTGCTCGGACCCGACAGCAAGATCGTCATCGAAGCCTTTGATGATCCCAAGGTTGATGGCGTTGCCTGTCACCTGAGCCGCGCCAAGAAGGGCGGTATTTCCGGCGGGCTCGGTCTGGCCGAGGATCCCTCCGACGCTTCGATCGCCTGCCGTCAGATTGGCCCGATCAACATCAAAGGCGAGCTGAAAGAGGGTGAATCGGTCTTTTCCAAAAACACCTCGATCCTTTTCAAACGGATGCAGGTGGTGCGTTTTCACGACAAGAAACGCAACACCCTGGTCTATCTGGTCTATTCGGACAAGCTGATCGATGGATCGCCGAAAAATTCCATCTCCTCAGTGCCGATCATGCCCTGGCGCAAGGATTGATCCGGTAGAACCCCTCCGTTTGCTTGGGGGGAGGATTTGCCATTCGCCGCAAGGTGTTGTGAACTGCCAGGATTCTCCGCAAACAAGGAAAGGGTTTGATGGATCTCAGTATCATCGTGTGTGTCAAGCAGCGTTTCGGTAGCGATGTCTCCTGTGCCAGCGGCGGCGGTGTGGAGTTGGCTGACCGTCTCGAACAGGAGCTGGCGCAACGGGGTTGGTCGGTGCCGGTCAAACGGCTGCTCTGTCTGGGTCGTTGCAACGAGGGACCGAATATCCGCATCGCGCCGGGTGGCCCCTTTTTTACCCGCATGAGAGACGACCGACTGCACGAAGTGCTCACCGCGCTCGAACCGTTTCTGCCGCAATCGATCGATTTGTAACCGTTCGGTAGGTTGGTGATTACGGGGGTCCAGGGCGATAAACGCCCTCAGACCCCCCATGATCCATAATTAAACCGCACCCAACTTGGAATGTGTCGTTTTTATGGGTGAAAAAACCACATATCCCAAACTGGGCGCGGTTTAGGTTAACGTAAGATATTACCGAATTTTTTGTTCTGTCCTATCCCACCCTCGGTCCACCCGACAAAATCCGCTCCGAAACCCGCTCTGCGAATTTTTCATTAAAATTGGCCACGAATCGTCCGGCCAATGCCCGCGCCTGCTCGTCATAGCGCACCGGATCCTTCCAGGTGGAACGGGGATTCAAATGCATCGGATCCACATGCGGGATGCTGATCGGCACCTCGAAACCAAATATCGGATCCATACGGGTCCGGGCATGCTCCAGATGACCATCGAAAATCCGATCGATGATGGCCCGTGTCTCCTGAATCGGCATGCGGAACCCCTCTCCATGGGGACCACCTGTCCAACCGGTATTGATCAGCCAACACTTGGCCCGGGTCTCGGCCAGCTTCTTCCCCAATAAATCGGCATAGAAAACCGGATCGAGTACCATGAACGGCTCGCCGAAACAGGCCGAGAAGGTGGCCTTGGGCTCGGTGATGCCGCGTTCCGTACCCCCCAGCTTGGCGGTGTAGCCGGAGAGGAAGTGGTACATGGTCTGCTCCACGGTCAAACGGGCCACCGGCGGCATGATGCCAAAGGCATCGGCGGTGAGCAGGATCACATGGGTCGGATGTCCGGCCTGACCGCTGAACTGGATCTTCGGCAGCGAGGTCAGCGGATAGGCGGCACGGGTGTTTTCGGTCAGGGTGGCGTCATCCAGATCCGGACGCCGTGTGGCCGGATCGAGGATCACGTTTTCGAGCACCGTGCCGAAGCGGCGCGTGCAGTTCCAGATATCCGGCTCAGCCTGCGGATGCAGCCGGATCACCTTGGCGTAACACCCCCCCTCCAGATTGAACACCCCGTGTTCGGACCAGCCGTGTTCGTCATCGCCGATCATGCGACGTCTGGGATCGGTGGAGAGGGTGGTTTTGCCGGTGCCGGAGAGGCCGAAGAAAATCGCCACATCATCCTGTTCGCCGACATTGGCGCTGCAGTGCATGGAGAGCACCCCCTGCAGCGGCAACAGATAGTTCATCAACGAGAAGACCACCTTCTTGTTTTCGCCGGCATAAGCGGTCCCGCCGATGAGCGCCTCGTGGCGTCCCAGATGCAACAGGATGAACGCCTCGGAACGGGTGCCATCTCTTTGGGGATCGGCCATGAATCCGCCGGCGTTGATCAGGGTGAAATCGGGTTGCGCCACCCGCTCCTTGGGCAGATCCGGGTGGATGAAGAGATTGCGGGCGAACAGCGATTGCCAGGCGTGGGTGGTGATGATGCGCACGCGACGCTGATACTTGGGATCGGCACCGACGCGACAATCCTGGACAAAGAGTTCCCGATCCTTGAGAAACGTCAAAGCCCGGGCACGCAGTTTGAGGTAATCGGCTTCTGCCATGGGTCGGTTGACCGCGCCCCAGGCGACCCGGTCGTGACTGTTCGGCTCATCGACGATGAATTTGTCGTTGGCCGATCGTCCGGTATAGGGTCCGGTTTCAACCACCAGCGGCCCGCCGAGGGAGATCCGGCCCTCGTTGTGGCGGATGGCGATCTCGTAGAGTTCGGGTGCCGACAGATCGACATGCATGGTGCCGGTGTGTTCAAACCCCTGTTTGGTCAGTTGCTTGCGCACCGCGTCGATGCGCTCCTGTTGGGTCAGTGCGTGGGTGGTCATGTTCTCTACTCCTTGAGAAGCGTACCGGAAGACGAGGCTTCCAGGCGGGTTCGGGTCCGTTTTTTGCCATCCTCGACAGCGGGTTGATCGAATGGGGTGACGTTGAGACAGGCCGCGACCAACGCGGTTTCCATTTCCAAAAGCAAAAGCAGCTCGCCCAACGCACCCGCGTCACGGGCCGCCAGACGAAATTCTCTCAGCGGCACCCTGCGATTGAGCAGGGCATCACGGGTGCCCAGATATTCAGCGGTGAACAGCTCACCGACCGTGCGTCCGGCCAGGGGAGCGATCGCCGGCAGCGTGGCAAAGGGGCCGCCCTCGATGATCCGACCCGCCTCGACCAGCGTTGGATCGAAGATCAGGGTGAACTGCTTGTCCTCCGGACCATCCAGATAGAGCTGCAATTGGGAGTGCTGATCGACCACGCCGCGTGCCTCGACCGGGGTGAGTCCCTGTTTTCGACCATCCGGATCGATCTTGCCGAGGCTCTCGGCCCAGAGCTGCCGAAACCAGGTGGCGATGGTCTCTAAACGCGAGCCGTAGGTTAACAGCACGCTCATGTTCCGCCCCTGGCCTGCCATGGCGGCCTGAGCCAGGGCGTAACCAAGGGCCGGATTGTCGTTCACATCGGGCAGCAGGCAGCGCTCGGCCATGCGGGCAGCACCGGCGACCAGCGCCTCGATGTCGCAGCCGGCAAAGGCGGCTGGCAACAAACCGGTCACCGACAACACCGAAAAGCGTCCTCCCACAGCAGCATGCGGGATGATCGGCAGGTTCAAAGCAGTGGCGATCGAACCCAAGGCACTGGCCGGATTCTCCGTGACCACGGCCAGATGCTCATGGAGGGCTGCCTGTCCGAACTGCGACTCCAAGAGCGGCAATACCGTCAACAATTGCGCCAGGGTCTCCGGGGTTTCGCCCGATTTGCTCACCGCCAATAGTTGGGTGCGCGACCAGTCGAGCGCGTAGAGCGCTTCCAACTGCTCCGGGCAGATGTTTTCAAAAAAGCGCACCCGGCTGCCTGGTCCCTGCAAGGTGCCAACCAGCATGTTGCCGCCGAGCGAACTGCCGCCGATGCCGAGCACCACCAGGGAATCGGCACGCGAGCGGAAACGGTCGGCCCAGAGGCGCGCGGTTTCCACCTCAACGGATGAACCCAGCAGTTGCAAAAACGGCGGACGTTGAGCCGGTTGTTCACTCCAGAGGCGCAGCAGCTCCAGAACGTGCAGTGGGCAGCTGTCATGCTGAATGAAATGATGGGGTCGAATGTCGAGAGATAACGGGTGATTGTTCACGGTTGCATGCCATCCCTGATGATGTTGCGTTGTCCATGAGTCGCGGGTCGGATGATTGAAGCCCCATGCGCCAGGGTTCAATTCGGTTGGATGAGTCGGATCCATGGCGGGATCAAACCCGCTTGGGGGGATACTTTAGGGGATTTTGCAGTGCAATGCTACCGTGGATTGCACAATCATCCGGATCAATCCCGCTTGGGGAGAAACTCCAGGGGGTTTTGCGGTGCGATGTTACGGCGGACTTCAAAATGGAGACGCGGAGTGACGGTGACGCCGGATTGTCCGGCCAGAGCAATGGTTTCGCCAGCGCGAACCGACTGTCCCTGTTTGACCAGAATTTTTTGCACATGGGCGTAGGCGGTCATGATCGAGCCGCCATGACGCAGCAGGATCATGTTGCCATAGGTGGCCAACCCCTGATCCGCGTAGGCCACCACCCCATCGGCGGCAGCGACCACCGGATCGCCCGGATTGGCGGCGATGTCGATGCCGGTATTGCGCAGTGCACCGAATTGTCCGAAGCGACCAATGATCCGGCCCGGATGGGGCCAGACCCATGTTTGTGGCGGATTGGGCGACAAGTTTTTTTGCGCGCCATCAGTGCCCGGCCCTTCATCGGGCAGCGTGGGAATGATGGGTTGCGGCGGTTTTTCGCGCATGGCCAGCGAAGGCGATGGAATGAGATTTTCACCGGTGTTACCGGGTTTTGCTGTTTCGCTCGCGGGTGTGGCCGTTGCTTTGGCCGACGAGTCGGATGGTTTGACGAATGAATCCGTCGGCTGTTGCGCGGCGTTCAGCGGAGCGGTAAGGGTGGGTTTGGGTGGTTTTTCCGCCTCCTCGATTTTGCCATTGGGCACGACCACTCTGAGCTGTTGACCAATCTGAAGTTTCTGCCATTTGGTAATCTGGTTCCAGGCCACCAGTTGTTCGACATCCACCTTGTGGGCCGCAGCGATCGAATAAAGCGTATCCTTGGGCTTGACGGTGTAATAGCGCTCTCTGGCCGCTTTTTCAACAGGCTTTGCAGCAGACGTGGCGGTGGATTTCTCCAGCGGCGGACCTTGCACCACGCGCACCGGTGCGGATTCGGTCTCGGCAGGCGGTGGCGGGGCGCCGGTACCCGAACAGCCGGCGATCCACCAGGAGGTCATCAGGATCCCGACGACGCGCGCGACTGAGCGGCGCACGTTCCCATGCCGGGATCGGCGGTTCATGGGGTGGTTTCCTGCCACCCCTGTGCACCGACCAGGGGGACGAAACGACACGCTTCCAGTGTCTCGCGATGCAGGCTGCCATCCCCCAACCGGCGGATGCACACCAGGTTTTGCGCGCTCAAGCTCCCCTCCGGGGCCACCAGCAGTCCGGACGGCGCCAGTTGACGGATCACGCTCTCCGGGGTCACCGGCGTACCGGCGGTGATGATCACCCGCTCGAACTGCCGTTCCTCGGGCCAGCCGAGCGAGCCGTCGCCCAGCCGGCAGATGACGTTGTGATACCCCAGACGCCGCAACCGTTTGCGCGCCATATCGGCCAATGTCGGCATCCGTTCGATGGTATAAACCTTGTGGCAGAGTTTGGCGAGCACTGCGGTCTGGTAGCCCGAACCCGTACCGATTTCCAACACCTCCTCGCGTCCGGACAGATGGAGCGCCTGGCTCATGCGTGCCACGGTGTAGGGTTGCGACAGCGTCTGGCCTTCACCGATCGGCAGGTTTTCATCCCCGTAGGCACGGCTGGCCAGCGCCTCCTCGACGAACAGGTGGCGAGGCGTATCGCGCATGACCGTCAGCACACGTGCATCGTCGATTCCGTGCAGTTGTTCACGCACCATTCGATCCCGTGCGCGTGCCGAAATCATGCCGAGTTCCGGGGTTTTCATGGGCTGACTGAGGATTCCGTTTAAGTCGAAGGAAACAAAGATGGTGCAAGGATACGGGTCGCTAACGAAAGTGTCAACGCATGGGCATGTTTGTTAAACCGCAACCAGCTTGGAATGTGTCGTTTTTTCTGGTGAAAAATAAAGAGCGGGTCTGGGAGATTCGGTGGTGCCTTACGTTAACCTAGTGGATCAACCAAGCTGATTTGACTGATTAGAATGGTCTGGCACGCCAGTCACCAACCCTTAAAGCCTTTGTCACGCGGCTTTGTTCTTGGGCCATGTTCGCGGGATTGTTTTGCAAAAGGCGCAAAACAATCCCGCAATCCTTGGCGGCGCGCGGCGCATTTTTCGCAAAAGGCGCGAAAAATGCTTC
>JAMOBI010000115.1:0-16624 GCA_039908105.1 Magnetococcus sp. YQC-9 | reverse complement strand
TCGGCAAAATCCGGATCGCGATCCCCTTGTATTTCGACATGCACCAGCACCCAGAGTTCATGGCCGTCAAGCAGCCACACTTTGACCAGCAAATCCACGCGACGATTCTTGGCCTGCGCCTCCCTGGTAATTTTGTCCAACTCCTTATCGAGGAATTCAGGGGCACGCCGCCAATCGATGCCATGATGGGCATCCGGAAGAAAAAATGCCAAAAAATCCTTGAAGTAGCCCTTCAGAACCTCTTTCCACGGCGAATCGTATTCGGTTGACTGGCTTTGCATGTCGCAATCGGTCATGAATGGGCATCCCCTTATTATTTAACATTTTTCACCCATTTGAATGCATGGCTTTGAACCATCATGCAAACTCGATACGCAATTGTCTGCCCACGGCATGGCCAGCCGGAACTGCTCGTCCAAGCCATCGTAGGTGGCCTTGAACTCTGGATCGTGCATCCATTCGGCCTTGGTGGCTTCGACATCAAACGGCACCGGCTCGTAACGTTCGTTTTGCAACAATCTTCCCTCAAGGATGATTCGTAATGATCAAGCCCAATTCCATCTATCAATCCTAAAGACAGGATAGAACATCTGTATGAATAAAATCATCACCTTTGAATAATAGACATTCATGGGTCTCTTTCGCCAACGCATAGGCAAAGCAGTCTCCAAAATTGAGACGTGCAGGATGACCACTCCCTTTGCCATAGGTGCGATAGGCGTTGCGAGCAATGGTTGCCTGTTTGATCGTAACCGCTTCAATCCGGATATCAGCTATATCAAGGAAATCATCGAGAAAGTGGCTGGCGAGAGGATTGCGTCCACCATCGATGACAATGGATGCTTCCAAATAATTCGCGGCGGAAATCCGGCAAGGTTCGGTGCGGTTTGCCAGCTGTTGGACGAAAAACTGGGCATCCGGTTCATTGCGCAAAATGGCGATAAGCGCGGAGGAATCCAGAATCATCGAGGAACCCCCTTTTCGTCGTAAAGCAAATCACCATGATCCACAGAGAGATAAGGTTCCTGCATCTGGCTGGCGCAGGCGCGACCAATGGCCAACAGCTCTTCGGCCAAGCGTTGGGTTTTCTCGATACGCGCCAGCCGCTCCTGAATCGCCCTGGTGACGGCCTGCGCCATGCCTTCACCGGTCAACTGAGCCAGATGGTTCGCCAAATCACAGGTTTCACGATTGTCGAGAGTGATCATCGGGCATGGTTCTCCATGGCAAAGGGCATGACGCCAAAAAAGGGAGGCGGATTGCTCCGCCTCCCTTTTCAATTGGGATCCAGCTTAGGTGAAGATGAAACTTAGAAGTTCATCGTCACAGAGGCTTGGACATAGTGCATGGTCTCTTCCGGGGTGCCGACGATGCGAGCATTCGGGCTCACGAAGGTACCGGAGAGATCCAACGTGGTGGCTTCCTGGATCTTGGTGGAGAAGCCCAGCGAACCGCCCCAGGCGCTGTCGTAGGTCGACAAGCCAGAAGCACCCGAGGTCATGATTTGATCTTCAACCACATGGGCATAATCCAGGTTCGGCTTGATGATCCAGGCACCGGCATTGATCGCCAGACCAGCACCCACACCCCACATATTGGATTGACCCGTGGAGGTCGCATTGGAGGTGGCGGCAGTAGCCCCATTGAAACCGTTTGTAGCACCGGTCAGGCCCACGAGACCATTGTTATTGGTCGAGCTGCTCAGGGCACGGGTCATCAGGTCTTGACCACCGGCACCCTTGGCATCCCAGACCGGCGACCAGTTGTTCTCGTTGCCGCCCGGAACCGCTGCGGTGTAGTCCTTGGAGCCATAGAAGCCATAGCCATTCCAACCGCCGAAGCCGGTCTTGGCCTTGGCACGCAAGGCAACCAGGATACCGGAGTTGTCCAGCTGGCTGTCTTGAACGGCATTGCTCATACCATTCTCATAGATCAAGGTACCGGTCACGTCGATTCCTTCGATCTTGCCACCCAGGGTGAGGCCCAGCCACAGATCGTGTTGGCCATTGGAACCAGTGAGCTTACCACCCAGGCCATTGAAGCCAGCATACGGATCACCACCGGCGACGGCCAAGGCGGTGGTACCGTTGGCAGCCTGCATGGCAGCGCTATTGACGGCAGTCCAGGTTGCACGGCTCTGTGCGTTCAAATAAGCTGCCGTCAGTTGATAGTCCACGGCATTGAACTTGCCCAGAGCGGACAGCACATAAAAATCGACGTCAGAATGGTTGGAGCTCGCAAAAGGATTTACAGCAGCAACACCGACCGCGTTGGTGTTCACGGACATGGCACTGCCTTCAACCACCTTCACATCGGCGCCAACCAGGGTCACGCCACCAAAATTCCGCGCCAGCAGGATGGTGCCATAGCTGGTGGTGTCGTTCTCAAACAGCAGGCCATCGTTCATGGCGATCGGCATGCTACCGAGTTTCAGAGCCGTACCCCAGGCCTCGGTCTCCAACCACAGCTGACGAACCTGCCAGTTGGCGGCGGTGGTGGTGGTGCCCACATTCAGGACGCTATCCGCGCCTTGAACCATGTTGTTATCCAGAACACGGGTCACCATATGGGCATGCGACTTCTCGCTGGCTTTCATGTCCACGTTGAGTTGCAGACGCTGCGCCCAGTATTGGGCATTCGCATCATTGGCGACAGTACCCGGGGTATTGTCCGTCGACACGGCACGGAACTGATACAAACCACCGATCTTGACCTCACCCGCATCGGAGGTCTGAGGAGCGGCGAGGGCGACGGCGGCCAGGGCAGCAGCACCCAAAAGGATGGATTTTTTCATGTTCTTTTTCTCCAAAGTTCGTTGCCAGATTTGCCCGGGAGATCCGGGATTTTTGTTTTCTATTCTTTTGCAACACCCTGTTGCGAAAGTGTCACACTGTTGATGTGATGGCTTATATCGGATCTCTCCATCACCTGTCAAGCAAAAAATCGATCTTGAATCCTTTTTCATTCTCTTTTTTGATTACCGTGCCTCAAGAGCCTGTTTTTTCAGCCCCTTGGCCGGTTCATCCGCGGTTGGCATCCTTCTTTGCAACCAACAGGCCAAATTGAAAGGCACTCCGAAACCGCCCATTTCACGCCCTTTTGCCCCCGCACACGGTGTAACATTCCCGCCATGCGACCCTATGTGACACTGTCATGATTTTGCCACAGTGGGGAAAATGACCGGTTGAAAAATCCCGCCTGGCGGATCCCCCGCTCCAACTTGAACTTCCGCTTTCCCGGCGTTAAACTCTCAAACCATGATTCGAGATACAAGGGCCTGCTGACCGACTATCAGAGGAGGCTCAAATCATGAAGCTTGATCCGGCTATCTCGTTCGATGCCACCAGCAAGGCTTTGCTGGCAGATCCGGAAACGGCTGCCATGTACCTGGAGGAGTGTCTGGTCGATGGCGACCTGTCGTTAGTTCATGCTGGCCTTGCGACAGGTCGCGGCTGCCCGCAACCACACCCGAAGCGCTCCCACAATCCACGCGGCTTTGAATCCTCCCCTGCCGAAAAGCGGCAACCCCCGTCTGGAGACCTTGGCCAAGGTACTGGATGGCTGCGGTCTGCGCATGAGCATCCAAGTCAAAACCCCACCCGCAGCCATCGACAATCCCATTCCATGAATCGTCTTGAGTGGCGCTTGGCGTGCGGTTGCCTTGATTTTGCCACAGCGGGGGAGAGGGTGTGAATTCTTTGGACACGCCTGTCGCGCCTGGCGTATTATACTCATTAAGATTGCCTCTTTGAGATTTTAATCAAGAATACGCCACCCATGAGCACACTGGCCATCCCCTTCGATACCCTGGCCTATGTCAAGCAGCTCGAATCCGCCGGCATCGCGGCTCGCATGCCGAGGCACAAGCCAAAGCCCTGGCGAATGCGCTGCAACAGGTGGAAGAGACCAAGCTCAAAGAGCTGGCCACCAGGTCGCTGATTGGACGATTGGAAACGAAGATCGAAACCACCAAGGTCGAAACCATCCAATGGGTGATTGCTACGGGTATCGTCGTGCTGGGTAGCGTGGCCGTTTTCTACCGTTAAAATTGCTTGATGGAGCAAAATTAGTAATCGTGAACTGGAATGGCAGGCTATGGTATGATCGATCACGACAATCAGACCCAACCGACCGAGTACGACTCACCGTGGAAGGAGATTCTGAAGCCTTATTTCAAGGATTTTTTGGCTTTTTTTCTTCCGCTTGCGCATAATGGGATCGATTGGCGGCGTGACCCCGAGTTCCTTGACAAGGAACTGGACCGGATTACAAAGGAAGCGAAAGCCAAAAATCGTCGAGTGGATCTGCTGGTCAAAGTGTGGCTGCTCAACGGCGATGAACTCTGGGTGTTGAATCATGTCGAGGTGCAAGGAGACCGTGATTCCGAATTCGCGGAACGGATGTATACCTGCCAGCATCGGGCATATGATCTCCACCGCAAGCCGGTAGTCGGCTTGGCAATTTTAGCCGATGAAGACTCCAGTTGGCGAATTTCGGAGTATCGTCAGGTGCTGTGGGGATCAGAAGTGATTTATCGGTTCAATACCGTCAAGTTGTTGGATTATCTGGATTATCTGCCAGATCTGGAGGCGTCTGACAATCCCTTTGCCATCGTCACCCTCGCGCACTTGACCGGCAAACAGACCAGGAACCAGCCAGAAAAACGCTATCAAGAAAAGCAGCGCATTACGCGCAGTCTGTACCAACGCGGGTTCAGCCGTCAGAAAATTATTGATTTATACCGGTTCATCGATTGGGTACTCAGCTTACCGGAAAAGGCCGATAATCGCTTTTGGGAAGAATTATCCAACTTTGAGGAAAACAAAAAAATGCCTTACATCACAAGTGTGGAACGAATTGGTATGCGAAAGGGCGAGCAGATAGGCGAGGCAAAAATGCTGAGGCGTCTGTTGCAACGGCGTTTTGGTGAATTGCCGACCTGGGCCAGTGAGAAACTTGCCAAGGCTGAATCACCCTCTCTGGAGGAGTGGGGACTGCGGATCTTGGATGCCCAGTCTTTGGATGCGGTCTTTGCCGATCCAACGTGACGGCAGCCATTCTTGATGAGCCATGAAAAAAGAGTACGATTTCAGTAAAGGTCGCCGGGGCCCGGTCATCCCTTCGGATGGCAACAAGGAACGCATCACGATTCGCATCGATGCGGACGTTCTTGCTTGGTTTCGTGGCATTGTGGAAGAAGCCGGGGGCGGCAACTACCAGAGCCTGATGAACGACGCCTTGAGAAAACACATGGAAGAGCAACGCGAGCCTCTGGAAGCCACCTTGCGCCGGGTCATTCGAGAAGAGATGCGGTTGGCGAGTTGATTTCTGGCACAGGTGAGCATGGCAAACCCCAATCGGGAGGGAGTGCCGCCTTGCCGGGGTCTGTTCTGGCCATGCTTGCAACGAGACGTTTTGCAAAAGACGCAAAACGTCTCGTTGCAACCAAGGCGGCGCGCGGCGCATTTTTCGCACAAAACGCGAAAAATGCTTCTTTTGAAGAGCGCGCTAAAAGCAACTTCAAAGTCAAAAGCTAAAGGCAAAACCCTGGGAGAGGAATCTCCCAGACCCTCTCTTTTTTTTACCAGTGAAAACAAACTGCCACCAACTTTTAAACATCCAGATTGACCACATTCAATGCATTGGATTGAATGAACTCCCGCCTTGGCTCCACCGCATCGCCCATCAACGTGGTGAACACCGAATCCACTTCAATGGCATCCTCCACCCGCACCTGCAACAAGGTCCGTATTGTCGGATCCATCGTGGTCTCCCACAACTGCTCGGGATTCATCTCACCCAAACCTTTGTAGCGCTGAATCGTCAACCCCTTGCGCCCCTCGGCCAACACCTGGTTCAACAGCGACTCCAGATCGCTCACCGGACTCTCCATCGCACCCTTGCGCAACCGGGCCCCTTCGCCCAATCGGGCCAGCACCCGTCCGGCATGCTGCGACATCTCCCGATACTCCGGCGAACGGATCAACTCGCCATCCAAACGCACATCCACCGGCACGCCGTGGATCGTCCGCCGGATCACCAATACCGCCTGGTCGCTCTCGCCATCCAGCTCCACCAGCACCGTCAAACGATCAGCGCCCGCCTCGCCCTCCAACGCCCGACGCAGCCGTTCGGCAGCCTCGGTGGCCGCCTCGGCAGAGGCGAGCGACTCCGGGGTCACCAGCGCCCGCTCCACCGCAGTTGCCAGCACGCGCCGATCAAACCGCCGCGACAGCCGCTCCAGCATCACCTGATAGCGCCGCGCATCGCGGATCGCCACGCTCAACTCCGCAGCACTCAACACCTCGCCGCTGTTGTTGATCAACTCCATCCCCTCCAGGCCGCCTTCGAGCAATACCTCGACCAGCGACTCCTCATCCTTGAGATAGCGCACCGTCTTGCCGCGCGCCAGACGATAAAGCGGTGGCTGGGCGATGTAGAGATAACCCCGTTCGATGATCTCCGGGTACTGCCGGAAAAAGAAGGTCAGAAGCAGCGTGCGGATGTGCGAGCCATCCACGTCGGCGTCGGTCATGATGATGATGCGCTGATAACGCAGCTTGGCGATGTTGTACTCCTCGGCGCCGATGCCGGTGCCGAGCGCGGTGATCAACGTGCCGACCTCGGCTGAGGAGAGCATCTTGTCGAAACGGGCCTTCTCCACGTTGAGGATCTTCCCCTTGAGCGGCAGAATCGCCTGGAATTTGCGATCCCGCGCCTGCTTGGCCGATCCACCGGCCGAGTCCCCCTCGACCAGATAGAGTTCGCTCAAGGCCGGATCCTTCTCCTGACAATCGGCCAGCTTGCCGGGCAAAGAGGAGATCTCCAAAGCGCTCTTGCGCCGCGTCAACTCGCGCGCCTTGCGGGCCGCCTCGCGCGCCGTGGCCGCCTCCACCGCCTTGGCCAGAATGCGTTTGGCATCCTGGGGGTGCTCCTCGAAATAGGTGATCAGATGATCCGCCATCACCCCTTCAACTGCGGGCCGCACCTCGGAGGAGACCAGTTTCTCTTTGGTTTGGGAGGAGAATTTTGGATCCGGCACCTTGATCGACAATACCGCCGTCAACCCTTCGCGGCAATCCTCGCCCGAAAGGGTGGCCCCCTTGTCCTTCTTCAACAGGCCGGTGGAGAGGGCGTATTGGTTCAACACCCGCGTCAACGCGGAGCGGAAGCCGATCAGATGCGTCCCGCCGTCGCGTTGCGGAATGTTGTTGGTGAAGCAGTAGACGTTCTCCTGGTAGGAGTCGTTCCACTGCAACGCCGCCTCCACCTGAATGATCCCCCGGGCCTCGGTGAAAAAGATCGGCGGGGTCATCAACGGCGTGCGCGCGCGGTTCAAGTGTTCGACAAATGAGCGAATACCCCCTTCGTAGTGAAAATGGTGCTCCTTTTCGGTGGCATCTTCACGAATGTAAATATTCACCCCGGAGTTCAAAAATGACAGCTCGCGCAACCGCTGCGAAAGAATGTCGAACGAGAAGGTGACATCGGTGAACACCTGGCGGCTCGGCAGAAAGGTCACCTCGGTGCCGGTGCTTTTGGCCGTGCCGATGCGGTGAATCGGCTCCACCGGGTCGCCGTCGCGGTATTCTTGATACCACTTCTCGCCGTTGCGGCGGATGGTCAGCTCCAGCCGTTCGGAGAGGGCGTTGACCACCGATACGCCAACGCCGTGCAGGCCGCCGGAGACCTTGTAGGAGTTCTGATCGAACTTGCCGCCCGCGTGCAGCACGGTCATGATCACTTCGGCTGCCGAACGCCCCTCTTCGAGATGGACCTCCGTGGGAATGCCGCGACCGTTGTCGCGCACGGTCACCGAGCCGTCAATCCGTAAAGCAACATCGATGCGGTCGCAGTGGCCGGCCAGGGTCTCATCGATGGCGTTGTCCACCACCTCGAAGACCATATGATGCAACCCGGTGCCATCGTCGGTATCGCCGATGTACATGCCGGGCCGTTTGCGTACCGCTTCCAGCCCCTTCAAGACCTTGATGCTATCCGCGCCGTATTCGTTCACTGCGCTGGGGGTGGTCTCGTGCTCTTCCGCTGTGGTCATGCGTTTTTTGTTCCTGTTGGTGATAAAGCTGCCTGCTTCGTTTCCAAAAGACGGAAACGAAGCAGGCGAAGGCCGCGCGCGGCGCATTTTTTCGCAAAAACCGCGAAAAAATGCTTCTTGAAAAGAGCGCGCTAAAAGACAAAAGCAAAACCCTGGGAGATGAATCTCCCAGACCCTCTCTTTTTTTTCACCAGTAAAAGCAACATCTACCAGGCTGTCAAATCAGCCTGGTTGCTCCACTACACCAACTCCGTGAATTTTCCGGCCTCTACCCTAAACCCAACCCCCTCCTCTTTCCCACCCGGCCAGTCGATCCCCTCCTCTTGCGGCGCCGCTACAAACATCTGCCGCCCCAACCCGGCCAATAACCGCATCAACGCCCGCGTACCTTCATCATCCAACTCTGCCGCCGGATCGTCCAGAATCATCAGAGGCGACTCGCCTGACACCTCCTCCAACCAACCCGCCTCGGCCAACTTCAACGCCATCGCAAATCGCTGCTGCTGCCCGCGTGAGCCGTATCGGGACACCAGGTGATCGGCCAAACGCAACTCCAGATCATCCCGCTGCGGACCTGCCCCACTCTGCCCGGTCTCACGATCCCGTGCGCGCGCTCGCAAAAAGGCCTCGCGCAACCCCCGCTCCACCGAGCCGCTCTCCTCTCGCGCACACAACAAGGCACTCTCTCCCACCAGCCGCGCTTCGCACACACGCGGATCCAACCCCAAACGTTCCAGATAATCCGGCAATACCCGGGAGATCTGCATCATCGCCCACTGCCGCCGTTGACCGATGCGCATCCCCAAACGGGCCAACTGCGCCTCCCAGGCATCCAATTCGCGCGGATCGTTCGTACCACGCAACAACTGCTGCCGTGCCCGCAACGCCAGATGATACTCCCGTGACTCGACCCCATGGCGTCGATCCGCCGAAAAGATCACCCAATCCAAAAAAGCCCGCCGCTCTGCCGGTGCGCCGCGAACCAACAACAGGGTCTCGGACGTGATCACCACCGCCACCAACACCCGCTCCATGCCAGAAACCGACTCCACCGGTTTGTCATCAAGCTTGAACACCTGCCGGCCCGGCTCGCCGATCACATCCATCGCGCGCCGCATGCCGCCTGAGCGCACCTCGCCACTCACCCGAAACCAGGGCTGCTCCCAACGCCGCATCATCGCCGCTGAAGCCTTGCGATACGAACGGCCATTGGCCAGCAGCACCACAGCCTCCAAAAGATTGCTCTTCCCCTGACCATTGGCACCGATAATCCGGTTGAGTCCGGGGGAAAACCGCAAATGGGCCGCGGAAATATTGCGGAAATCCTTCAAACGGAGCCAGTCGAGCAGCATGCGACCCTTTTCCTGGCGAGGTGTTTTCGAAGCAAAACAAAATATCCACAACAAACGCTCACACCCGCATCGGCATCAACACAAACAGCGCATCACCCCGCTCCGGATCATAGACCAACACCGGCGATTCATCGTCCTTGAGCGCAAATTGCGCGGTCTCCCCGCTCATCACGGTCAGAATCTCACGCAGATAACGGGCATTGAACCCAATGGTCAACGGCTTCGGACCATCGAAGGTCACCGCCATCTCCTCCTCGGCCTCCTCCTGCTCCGGATTGGCCGTCTCAATGCGCATGCGACTCTCCTCGATCATCAACCGCACCCCGAGGGACTTCTCGTGCGACAAAGTGGAGATGCGCCGCACCACCTGTTGAAATGCCTCACGGGCGGTGGTGAGACGGACCGTGTTGCCGGTCGGCACCACCCGGCGCCAATCCGGAAACCGCCCCTGCACCACCTTGGAAACCAACGTCAGATCCGGCTTGATCACCTGCGCATAGGTTTCGCCAAAAATCAACTCCGGCGCTGCATCATCCTCTTCCAGCAACTTGCGGATCTCATGAATGCTTTTTTTCGGCAGAATCACCTCACGATTGTCTAGTACCGGGTAATCCAAAGGCTGCTCAACCATCGCCATGCGGTGGGTATCGGTGGCCACCATGCGGATCCGGCCCGGTTGATCGCTCTCGGTGGCAGCGGTCACCTGCATGAAAATACCGTTCAACACATAACGGGTCTCATCCGTGGACATGGCGAACTGGGTGCGCTCCAGCATGCCGATCAGCTGCTCGCGCGTCAGCGCCAGACGAAATTCACCGTCTGCATCGGGAATGCGTGGAAATTGCGCTGCCGGCAGCGTGGCCAGGTCAAAACGAGCGCGGTCACAGGTCAGCTGCAACCGTTCGCCCTCCTTGCGCAAGCGAATTGACTTGGCAGGGAGCTCTTTGACCACATCAAACAGTACCCTGGCACCCACGGTCAACGCCCCCTCCACCATCACCTCGACCGGGGTCACGGTGCGCAACGACACCTCCAGATCGGTGGCCGATACGGTCAGACGACCATCGGCCACCTCCAGCAGGGCATTGCCGAGAATCGGCATGGTGTTGCGGCGCTCCACCACGGTCTGGATGCGCGCCAGGACTTTTAAAAAAGGGTCACGATCGATGAAAAATTCCATTTTTTTCGAGAGCCTTGATGATCGTTAAACGTCAATGACAAACCATTCCAAAAGATCTTTTTACCCGCTAAACCGCACCCATTTTGGGATGCGTAGTTTTTTGCAAGGCTGCGTGCAAAATGCGGGGGTCGTTTCCAAAAAACGGATAACGACCCCCGCGAAGGCCGCGCACGGCGCATTTTTCGCAAAAAACGCGAAAAATGCTTTTTGAAAAGAGCGCGCTAAAGTCAAAATCAAAGTCAAAACCCTGGGAGATGAATCTCCCAGACCCTCTCTTTTTTTTCACTAATAAAAACTACACATTCCAAAGCTGGTTGCGGTTTAGAACTCCCGCAAGGGAGTTCCAAAGGTGAAAGGGAGGCCCCCATCATGAAAGCTCACCGCCGCAGCATCGCGGCCAACGTATGGATCGCCTGTTCCAAATCCAAATCAACCTGCTGCAGGGCTGCGATCTTATCCACGGCATACAGCACGGTGGTGTGGTTGCGATCCCCGAACTCCCGGGCAATGTCCGGATAAGAGGATTTGGTCAACTGCTTGCACAGAAACATCGCCACCTGACGCGGATGACTGTAACGCCGCGCCCGCTTCCCGGAACGGATATCCAAAGGTCGAATCTTGTAATAGGCGGCCACGGTTTCGATGATCCGCTCCATGGAGAGCCAGGGCGGTTCACTGCGCCGTACCGTGCCGCGCAACGACTCCTTGACCAACGAGAGCGAAACCGGCTCCTTTTCCAGCGAGGCGAGCAGAAAGACCCGAATCAGGGCCCCTTCCAGCTCACGCACGTTGCTTTGGATCGCCTCGGCCAGAAAAAAGGCCACGTCGTCGTCCAGATCCATCCCCTCCAAAGCGGCCTTTTTCTTTAAAATCGCCATGCGGGTTTCGAGATCCGGCGGGTGGATATCCGCTACCAACCCTTGGGAAAAGCGTGATCGCAACCGCTCCTCCAGATGTTCGATCTCGCCGGGATAGCTGTCCGAGGAGATGACAATCTGCTTGTTGGCCTCCTGCAACGCATTGAAGGTGTGGAAGAACTCCTCCTGGGTTCCCTTCTTGCCGGCAATGAACTGAATGTCATCCACCAAAAGCACGTCGACCGAGCGGAATTTCTCCTTGAAGTTGTGGATCTGATTGAACCGCAAGGAGTCCACCATCTGGGTCATGAACTTTTCCGAGGTGATGTACAGCGTCTTGCCCTCGGGCCGGCTTTTGATCAAGGCATTGCCAATGGCATGCAACAGATGGGTCTTGCCGAGTCCCACCCCCCCCTGGATATACAACGGATTATAGGCGGTCGCCGGCGCATCCGCCACCCTTGCCGCTGCGGCATGGGCGAACTGATTGCAGTTGCCAACCACGAAATTCTCGAAGGTGTAGCGGCCATCAACCCCAAATTGGGCACCAGAACCGGGTTGGACCATCGGCGGTTCCTCGACCACCGGCTTTGGGGCCGGGGGATCGGGATCGGCCAGAAACCGCAAACTCACACTCTGGCCGAGCAGCGACGCAAACGCGGTGGTCAGCAACGTTCCATAGTGATCGCGCACGTAGTCGGCAGAAAAATCGTTGCTGGCGAGAATTTCGATCGGCTGCCCAACCTCTGCCCGCCCCAAACGCAAGGGTTTGATCCACATATCATAAACCCTGGGTGCGAGCTGCTCCTGGATCAGCGCCAGGGCTGCCTGCCAAATTTCCGTCATCTCCATAGCGCTTTTTGCCAGATATTTTACCGTGGAACCCCCTTCGGAAATTTCACGGGTGGGGGGTGAGGGGGTTCTCCCCCCATCATGCAAGTTTGTGTGATTCATGGTCCGTAGAGCCGCATCGCGTGAACGACGCTACCGCCTACCGGGAGAAATCAACAGGTGGAAATCAAGCTGCAAATTTGACCACGCGGTCTTGACATTCGCAAATCAATTAACGTAAATGTTGTGACATCATAACCAGATCATAAAGATCACTCGCGGTTTAACCGCGCTTTCTGTATCCTGCAATCTCTACACAGGTCATCCGCATGAAGGCTCAATGCTGTTGTCGTCTCTATTATACTCTTGCTATCAATATTTTACCAATCATCTGGTCACAAAATTTCTTAATGATGATTATATCATCCTGGTGGCTGGTCCGTTTGATTGGATTGAATTACTCTCTTCCATCCGCACCATCGGCTATCTGCTCTATCTGCGTGGTCATTATTGGCTGTTCGGAAACTATGACGCTGTAGCCACGGTACAATTTTTGACCCATCAATCCGCAACCATTTTGTTGTATTTTGCCCTGGTCCGTTTTGGTTTCCCGGCAGCGGGCGCCCTGTGTGCCGTTCTGCCCATCATTTTTTCGAAATTTTTCTTCGATAAAGTTGGCACCGATTCCTTCGCGCTCTCCTTTGCGCTGATTACCGTCTCCTTGCTGTTTCTGATCCATTCCAAACCGCAAAAGCATACTCCCTTTCTCTGGATGCTTCTGACCTTCTGCACGGCTTTAACGTATCAGATTCGCCCAAGTTATCTTCCGTACATCATCATCGTTCCGGTTATGGGTGTTTTTCTGTGGGTTATTCAATGCCATTGGGAAAAAATCGGCATCGATCGCTCTCAGATGATGCGTAAAATAAAATATTATACGGCGATCACCGTAGCCCCCTTTCTGATCTTCTGTCTGATCCGACTGGTTACGGTCGGCCATTTTGGTCTGGTCTCCTTTGGAGGCTACAATCTGTCCGGGCTGACCACACCGCTGTTGAGTCAAGAGACCCTTGCCAAGCTCTCCCCGGAAACCCGCCCCCTGGCCGAAGCCATCCTGCATCGCATCGGACAGAATCCTCCGCGTTTTGACAAAAAGGTCACAGAGGGGAATCGGCGAATTTTGGGGTATCGTATCCATGTTTCAGAGATCTATCATCATTATAATGAGTATGTTTGGCGCATCAGTATTCCAGCGGCTCAGTATCTGTACAACAACGACAAAGTTAAAATGAATGCCATGCTCAGCAAGCTCTCCTGGCAGATCATAACCATTCATCCTGGAGAATATTTTCGCTTGGTAATAACCAGTGCCGTGGAATCCTTGATATTTATCACCGACCGTCTGATTCTGTCGGAATACACCATGATGGCTATTTTGGCAGTATTTTTCTTTAAAATTTATGTGGAGATAAAATTTCGTGAGCACGCCATCCCAACCATTTACAATGAATTTTTGGGTATTCTTACCATAATCTCACTTGTTGTATTTATTCCAATGACCACGATAATTATTCTGGTCGAAGAACCCGATGCCCGTTACTTGCGCAGTGCGACCATTTTCATGCAAGCGTGGATAGGCTTTTTCATCTGGTTGGTCGGATACAACAGTTGGCTGATCTGGAAACAGCACACCGGTCAAACACCTCTGGATCCTTTGTCCGTCCAGAGGGAGTCCGCATGAACGTCATCGCCTCGTCTGCAACCTACTCTTCGGCCATTGCCGAGGCCACCACCTATGCGCGCTGGATTCTGGACCATTTCCGGACCCATCTCACCTCACCCATCTTGGAGATCGGCCTGGGACACGGCGGATTCGTGGATGATCTGCTGCTTTTGGGTGATTATATCGGCATTGACATTGATCCTGTGGCCGTGGAACAGGCAGCACAAGCCTATCCCAACGGGCGTTTCGTCACGGCGGACATTGGCAACCGTGCCACTCTGGCCGGCGTGGGATGGGTCCGTTCGATTCTCTGTTGCAACGTGCTCGAACATGTGAAAAACGATCGTCAGGCCGTCACCCATCTGCTGGAGCTGTTGCAGCCGGGTGGCCATCTGTTGATCCAGGTGCCGGCGCATACGTTTTTGTACAACGATCTGGATCGCCTGGCACACCACCACCGACGTTACAGCCGCCAGGCATTGCTGGCGCTGTTCGCCGATCAACCCGCCGAGGTGGTACGAGTCGATTTCTTCAATCCCATCGGCTTTTTCGGCTGGTGGATCAACAACTTCATTTCCCATGACAATCTGGATGGCGCGGCCTGCAATGCGCAGATCCGTTTCTTCGTCCGCTATCTGTTGCCGCTCTCCAGGCTTGTCACCCCCGCAACCCGTGGTCTGTTCGGACAATCCCTCATGCTGGTGGCCAAAAAACGATGATCAGTTTTGTGATTCCGGCGCTCAACGAAGCCTCCGCCATTGCCGAAACCGTGCAAAAATGTCAGCAAGCGGCCCGTCTGCACGGGTTGGAACCGGCAGATGTGGTCGTGGTCGATGACGGCTCCAGCGATGGCACCGGTGAGGTCGCAGCTGGTCAAGGGGCCCGGGTGATCCGTCATCCGATACCGGGCGGTTATGGCAATGCCTTGAAAAAGGGAATTCTCGCTGCCCAATACGATACGGTGGTGATCCTCGATGCCGATGGCACCTATCCGGTGGAACGGGTCGGTGACCTGTGGCAGCGCTATCAGCAGGGATTCGATATGGTGGTCGGACAGCGTACCGGACCGCACTATCGGGAATCGCATCTCAAATCGCCGCTGCGTGCGCTGTTGCGCGGGTTGGTGGAGTTCACCACCGGTCAACCGGTGCCGGACGTCAATTCCGGATTGCGGATCTTTTCGCGCCAAACAATCCTCCCGTACCTGCCACGGCTGTGCAACACCTTCAGTTTCACCACCTCCTTGACGCTCGCCTACCAGATGACCGGGCGGTTCATCGATCATCTGCCGATCGATTATCACTCGCGCATCGGCAAAAGCAAGGTACGTCTGGTGCGGGATGCCCTGCGCACCCTTCAGTACATCATTGAGGCGATTCTGTATTACAATCCGATCAAAATCTTCATCCTGATGAGTCTTTTCTGTCTCGGGCTGTCGGTGCTCTGTCTGGCCGGTGCCCTGATCACCCACCTGTTGAGTCTCTTCATCCTGGGAATCGGTAACATTTTCCTGGCGATACTGGTCTTTGCCATTGGTCTTTTGGCGGTACAACTCAAAGAGGTGATACGTCATGGATCCTGAAGGGGTTCACATGAAAAATATTCTATCACGGAGTGCGCTTCTGGCGTTGATTCTACTCAGCCAGCCTCTTCTGGCCGAAACCGACAAGAGCATCACGAATGGCATCGGCATGGAGTTGCAATGGATTCCCGCCGGCAGTTTTCTCATGGGTTCGGATCCCACTGTGGACAAACAGGCGGTCGCTACCGAGCAGCCGGTTCATGCGGTGGAGATCAGCCAACCATTTTATTTGGGAAAATTCGAAGTGACTCAAGCGCAATGGCAATTGATCATGGGTTACAATCAATCCGCTTTCCAGGGTCCGAATCTGCCGGTGGAAACCGTCAGCTGGCCCCAGATCCAGCAATTTTTTCAGCGACTGAACGAAAAGGAGCGTACCACCTCCTATCGCTTACCCACCGAGGCAGAGTGGGAGTACGCAGCGCGCGCCGGCAGCCGGACAATCCGACCATGGGGCGATGGCATCGAAGAGATGGAAAAGCACGCCTGGTTTGGCTACGATCAGGGCAATGCCCTGCGGCATACCCATCCGGTGGGCAAACTGGCTCCGAACGCCTGGGGGTTGTATGACATGTTGGGCAATGTCTGGGAGTGGGTGGCTGACAAGTATGACCATCGTTATTACACCCAATCCCCATCCCGCGATCCCAGGGGTGGAGAGCATGGAGAGGACCGGGTCGTTCGCGGTGGGAGTTGGAACAATGCAGCCGAGTATGTAAGGGTGGCCAATCGGCACTACTACTACGAGAAGCATCGCAATGAAATGGTCGGTTTTCGGGTGGCCAAATCGGTGGAGGAGCGATAAGGGGTGGTGTCTTACGTTAACCTAACCGCAACCAGCTTGGAATGTGTAGTTTTTATTAGTGAAAAAAAAGAGAGGGTCTGGGAGATTCATCTCCCAGGGTTTTGACTTTAGCGCGCTCATCAAAAGAAGCATTTTTCGCGCCTTTTGCGAAAAATGCGCCGCGCGCCGCCTTGGATGCGGGATTGTTTTGCGCCTTTTGCAAAACAATCCCGCGAACATGGCCCAAGAACAAAGCCGC
>JAMOBI010000114.1:0-8575 GCA_039908105.1 Magnetococcus sp. YQC-9 | reverse complement strand
GAACATGGCCCAAGAACAAAGCCGCGTGACTAAAGGCTTTAAGGGTTGGTGACTGGCGTGCCAGACCATCGCAATCAGTCAAATCAGCTTGGTTGATCCGCTAGGTTAACGTAAGGCACAACCCCGTAATGCAAAACGCTGCAATTTAACAAAAATCCCCTTCAAGCGCGACAATGTTCGACGCGCTTCGGGTCCGATCAACACCACAGCCAACCGTTCCGGACGCAACAGCCTCATGGCGAATTCCGGCAATGTTTTGGGATCAATGACACTCGCCTGTCGCCAGGTGTGATCCAGCGATTCAGCGGCATCGAACAAACGATCCCCCACATAGCGTTCAATCAGATCCGACGGGCGATCCAACGTCACCATCAGTGCGGCCCGCCATCGCACCAGCAACCGCTGCCACTCCTCATCAGAAGGCGGCGCATGCATCAGCGTATCGAGCTGCTCGAACAATACCTCAAACCCCTCTTCCAGATGATCGGGGGAGAGCGTGGCCCCAACTTCCAGAAAACCGGCATCCGAATGGGTGGTGAAAGCGGACCAGACATCGTAAGCCAAACCGCGCCGTTCGCGTACCACAGCCTGGAGACGGGAGGAGAAACCGTCATCAAGCAGCCGTCGCAAAGCCGCAGTGGCATGAAATCCCGCATCACGAAATCCGGCGGTGCCATAGAAAAGTGACAGGGAGAATTGTGAAGTCTGATCATCGACCGCCACCCAATGGGGACCAGGGGCAAAAACTGGTGGTGATAATGGTTGGTGATTGCTGCCTCCGGGTATGGCTCCCAGGGTAGCACGGGCCAGTTCGAGGGCGTCACGCGGTTCGATTGGTCCGCAGAAGGCCAAAGCCATATTGCCGGCCCGATAATGACGCGACAGATAATCACGCAGGGCGGGCAACTGGATGCGGTTGACGGTATCGCGCGTGCCGAGCACCGAACGGGCGAGCGGATGGCCCGGCCAGAGCGCCTGACTGCCCAGGATGGATGAGACCACCAGTTCGCCCTGGTCGTTTTCATCCTCGCGCATCTCTTCCAGAATCACACGCCGTTCGGTTTCGATCTCCGAGAGCGCCGGACGGGTGAACATGTCGCAAAAGGCGCCGAATCCCTCGCGCAGCCAATCTGCCGGCAAGGTGATCCAATAGGCATTGGTCTCCTGACCCGTGGCCGCATTCATGTCTGCAGCCATGGACTCCAGGTGGGCGTGAAAGCGGGTTGGATCTGGGATCGACTGGCTCCCCTTGAAGAGCATATGTTCCAGAAAATGGGCGATGCCGGCCTGATCGGGGGTTTCAAAGCGACTGCCAGCCCGAACCATCAGGGTAGCACCCACTTCATGTAACCAGGGCATGGGAAAAACCCCAACGGTTAAGCCGTTTTCCAGGCGAAACAGTTCATGATGGGGATCTGGAATGGACGTACCGGTGTCAGATTGAATGAAGGGCATGAAAAATCCAATTTTTTGAATGGTTCTAAACCGCACCTGTCTTGGGATACGTGGTTTTCTGCAAGGCTGCGTGCAAGATGCGGGAGTCGTTTCCAAAAAGCGGAAACGACTCCCGCGAAGGCGGCGCGCGGCGCATTTTTCGCACACACCGCGAAAAATGCTTTTTTTGAAGAGCGCGCTAAAATCAAAGTCAAAGTCAAAACCCTGGGAGAGGAATCTCCCAGACCCTCTCTTTTTTTTCACCAGTAAAAACGACTCATCCCAGGCTGACCTCTCGGAACCCTGGAAACGCTGATCGCAACCGACGCCCTGAATTACAAAGCTACTTCTCTACCTGCGTCAATGGCCAGATGTTCATACTTCAACTGACCATCCGTGGCCCGGACGTAGTAATCATCCACGCGTGCAGAGGGATAAGCCTTGAGAAACTTCTGCCGGCTTAACGTATGCAACGGTGACCCTTCGATCTCGGCACAACCGGATGTCTGAATCGAGTCCAAAGGTAAGGTGCGAATGTAATCTTTGGTTTTTTGCAACTGCTCCGGAGTCTCGCCGGGCAGACCGAAGGTAAAAGTGCCATGCAGGGTCATGCCAACCCGTTTGATCTCTCCGGCAACCTTGCGTGCCTCCTCCAGATTCAATCGCTTGTTGACGATCTTGTCGACCACCTCCTGATCACCGCTCTCGAATCCCACCTTGACCCCGAAACAACCGCTCTCCTTCATCTCCTGCCACAAATGCAGGCTGGAAGTATCCGAACGGCACATCGCCGACCAGGGAACCTTGAGTTTTCGCATGATGGCGCACACCTTCTCGACGTGTCGATCGCCGAGATTGAAGGTGTCGTCATCGAAATAGATCGATTTGAAGTGATATTTTTCCACCAGTTCGGTCAAAAACGCCTCGAGATAGTCGCCGCTGTAATGACGTACGAACCGTTTGCCGCCACCATCCGGATCGTTGCCGGTCATGGTGGCCGGCCAGACGCAAAAGATGCATTTGAACGGACAGCCGCGACTGCTCATGACCTGGGCTTGTGGCGCAAGTTGACCAATCGGATTGCTGTCCCAGTAGCGATAGGCATAGAGATGATCGAAGTAGGGGAAAGGGGCGTTGTTCATCTCCTCAAGGGTGAGCAGATCGAAATCCAACAGGCCACTGCTCCCCTGGAGCGCCTTGACCACCCCTTTTTCATACTCGCCGCGTATTGCGGCCAGGATATTGGGCGCAGCATTGAAAAGCTCCTCGCCGAGCGAGGTGATCGGTCCAGTGACAATAAAACGGGTATGCGGCAAGCGTTGGACTGTTTCTCGCATCAGCTTTTGATCGTGATCCCAGCTCGGCGAGGCTGATTCAATGACGATAACCTCGAAACGCTCCTGTTCCAGATAGTCGAAATAGCGGGTGTAGGACTCCCGTAATGCAATGCTGTCACGAAAAATCGCTGGAACACCCAACGCTTTGGCAGTGTAGGTGGTGGCATACCCCATGAAGTAGGGATAGGGCAGGTAATAGCCGAATTCAAAACGATCCGGGGGCACGGAGAGTTGATAGGTGAACGGCCAACGTGAACCGCCGCGTACGCCGGCCCGCCAGCCCAAAAAAATGCTCTCCTGATTCGGGGTGGTGGAGGTGATCTCTTGCCACCAGGGAGGATTGCTGAAGAGGATTTTCATGGTTCTTTACCGGGTGCGTCCGTGATGCCAGGCCAGCATGGTATCAAGCAGCCGAGGCGGACCGTACAGGGCGTCCCATTGCTGCGAGGCCAGTTTGGCGCGCGCAGCCAGGGAATCGAAGTTTTGCAGTGCCGCGAGAATGGCTTGCAACACGACATCGGCATTGGCGTAATCGGATGGGTCGTCGTAGACAAGGCCTGGGGAACCAAACTGCTCCACCAAATTGGCCAGAGTGGTGCGCGAGGGGACCACAAGCGGAATGGCGTTGGCAATCGCCTCGCTGGCGATAGCCGAGTAGGTCGAGGCGAAGACATCGCGAAAATAGGGACAGACGATCAGATCGGACTGCTCCAGCACCTGACCCCACAGATCGGCTCCGGCGGTCCGTTCGTCGAGAATGAGTCTGGGATCGCCTGCGGCGATGGCGCGCAGCTGATTTTGCTGATCCGAGCAGAAATCCGGAGCGCCATTGTGGACCAGGATGCGGACATCTGGCACAAGACTCAACAGGCGTCCGACCACCTCGGGAACCAGGCCGAACCCTTTTTCCAGCCGTTGATGACCGATGAAGGCGACCGTAATCGGACGAATGCCGGTTCGATTCCGGCTGTTGGTGAGGGTGCTGTTGGAGAGCGGCAGTACATGAACCGGGAAATTGAGCAGTTTTTCGTAGATGGCCGAGGCCTGGGGATCGAAGGTGGCCAGACGCAGCCAGGATTGATCCGCCGGGGTGAGGAATTTTTTGGAGACGAAGCGCAGCAGCAAAGGGCGGGATTCATACTCTTTTTGATAGGTCAAAGCCAGTTCAATGCCGTTGGCGGTCTGCACCGGGACCAATCCGGAGAAATGGCCGAATTCGATGATCACCGTGGGTCGCTGCTCTTCGGGAATGGATTGGACCCAGCTCAATATGGCCTGGAATTGTGACGGTCCGGCAGAGTTGAGGAAGATCAGATCATCGCGGTTGACCCCCTGAAGACGGGAGAAATCCTCCAGGGTGATGTGCGCTGCGAAATCAAAGCCGTTCAACCAGCCGCACAAGGGATCCGGGTCGTAATTGCCGTAAACGTTGCAACGAAACCAGGGATGCGCCATCAATTCGTCGCGCAGCTCGGGTTCGATCTGGTGATAGGCCAGCACAGCCGAAGGAATGCCGCGCCTTTTGGCCTCGGATACAATGTGACGGCACGAGTTGGCATGGTGTCCCAGATTGTTGGCAAGTCCGGCATCGGCATAGAGGAAATTCATGGTGTTTTTTTAATCCTCAAGGCTGAACCGCACCCATTTTGGGATGCGTGGTTTTTTCGCAAAAAACGCTTCTTTTGAAAAGCGCGCTAAAGTCAAAGTCAAAACCCTGGGAGATGAATCTCCCAGACCCTCTCTTTTTTTTACCAGTAAAAGCGAATCATGCCAAGCTGTCAAATCAGCTCTATCGACCCACCAGGTCAGTATGCAGGCAACAGTCTGATTTTGGAATATGATCTTTTTTCAAGGATTAGAGATTTGACAATCACCGGATACTCCGACGAGTCAAAGGGTTACAATGGCCTGTTGATAAATATTACGCATTTTTGTCACAACTCTTTCATCATGAACGGTTTGAATGCAGGTATCACAAGGCGGGCGTCGCATCGTCGGAGCAATCACAGATCGTCTCCAATCGACCAGGGCACTATTGGCATACGCCTCGAACAGGTTTTGAAAATCCGCGATATTGCCAATCTTGAACGCCTGATGTTCGGGTGCATCGGCATGCAAATGACAACAAGGAAGAATGGATCCATCCCAGGCAATATACATATCCTCGAAAGGCATTTGACACGGCCTGTTTAAATTATCGTTTGTATATGTGACAATTTGCGGCATCAAATTGCCACGATTGGACCCATTGACAAGATAATTGCCAATCATGACGCGAATTGGAAATTTATAGGACAATGAAGCAATCATTTGTTGACCAGGCAGGGAATACTCGACATGGAGGGCCAAACCAAGCCGTCTGGAGATGGCGTCCAGTCGATCCTGGACTTCGGACTCACTCCACAACCCGTTATTTGAATGCAACGAGATGGTCAGATGTGAAAGGCCAACAGCATGCAATTTTTCCAAATAATCGCGATTGATATAATCACCATTTGAATACAGCATGGCTTGGACATTTGGACAATACTGCTTGGATAACGCAATTTTTTCACAAAGGTCAGGATCGGCCAAAGGTTCATTATAACAATGAAAAAACAACGCACCGTTATATTGTATTGAACCAAGATTATCAAAGATGCTTCTCAAAATCGTTTCTGGCAAGAATTTTTTTTCACTGATACGATCGATCAATGCGTTTGGACAATAGGTGCATCTTCGGTTGCAATAGCTTGATATTTCAAGATAAATCCTTTTTACGGACCGCCTGAAAAGGATTTTGGCATTCATTGGATCCGTAACGCGTTGCAAATGCTCAGCCGTTACATGGGTATCCAGAATGTCGCGTTCCGCCATGCCCGGTGTACATAAGTGCCAGGTTTCCCAGAGTTCATGGGCCAAGGCATCATTTTTTGCATCCAGCAACAGTGTGTGGGCGAACCAGAACACATCCTCGGATAATTGACCTTGCTTGGCCGAGTGAAAAAGCTGCGAAAAAATTTCAACTGAAGAAGACGATTCGATCATGAAAGTATGCCCTATATAAGGGTTATAGGTGTTCCCGCAAGAATCCCATTCTTCAGGTATGCAAGAGATATGAATTAAATTAATTGCAATCCAACCAGCATTAAAACATGTTGTTACAAAAACCCCTCAAGTGCAATTTTTTGGTGGACGTTACCATCAAGGCTGATTGGCTTTTGGCAAACAGCCGTTGCAGGCCCTGGTTGGTTCGCCAAATTGCGATGCAATTTTGGAAGTGTAGATCAAATTCACTTCGATTGATGAGGTTGCTTGCATTTTTGCATACTTTCTTTAAGCTGGGAAGAGTTGTCGCTGAAATGCGTTAATCAAAAAATTTTTACCAAAAATCATACGGTGCATTGCAGGAAAATTCTTGACACAGAAAAAGGGGGACGTTAGAAAGAGAGTTTATGCCCTTCCATCACTCGATAAAACACCCTTGTGGGTTGCATCGCGACGAATCGGACCAGGAATTGCAAGGGGGCGATTGCATAGCTGTTTGATGGAAGAATTTAGTCAACTACTTGAAAAAAAATTGGAAAATAAATAATGCAATTTTCCTCCACAAAGTGGTTGTGCAAAACGCTGTCAACTTTGTTGTTGATGACGGCGTCGAGCAGCGCATTGGCAAACACCGGCGGAAATCTTTCGCCGGAGTATCTGCAAAAAATGCTCAAGTCTGAGGATCGCAATTCACAGGCCTCACGTATCGATGATCCGATCGCCGAAGGACGCGGTGAAGTGTCGCGCATCCCTTCGACTCCAGTTCGTCTGGCCTCTCTGGTGCCAATCCAAACCGTGGTCGAACCGCAGCGCTCTGCCTCCAAGACCCGGGTGGTCATTGAGCGGATTCGTCGTGACGACACCTATGTGGAATTGATGCAACGTCAAAACATTCCACGCCGGACCGTCAAGCTCTTCGCACTCAAAGCCAAATCGCTGTTTGATCTCAATCAAAGTCTGCGCACCGATACGCCGGTCAAATTGACCTTCAATCAGAACAATCAACTGATTGGGTTCAGTTATCCGATCGATAACACCCAAACCCTGCGTATCACCATGGATGAAAAGGAGCGCATCACCGCCTCTTTGGAAAATACCCGCCAGCCCGTACCGCAACCCAATCTCGCCGATGAAAGGGGTGAAGGTCGCGGAGTGGCTAGAGCCGAAGCCAAGAACAGCGAATCTCAAAACAACGAGGCCAAGAATGCGGAAGGTGAATCGGCCAACAACGAAATCATCGTCGAGGATGAGACGGCCATGGCCGATGACGACGATGACGACTCCTCTCCACCGATCGCTGAAGCGCTCTCCCGTGAATTCGCCGGATTGACCGTCACCACCAAGGAGATCACCATTCGTCCGGGTGATTCGCTCGGTTCGCTGCTGGCACGGCGGCACGTCCCCAATCTGACGGCCCTGCAGCTCTCCAAGTCGGCCCGTCCGGTATACGATCTGGCCAAGCAGCTCGCGCCAGGCAAGACCATCACCCTCTCTTTTGCGCCCAACGGCAATTTGATCGGCATGATGTATCCAGTCGATCGTGAGCGCACCTTCTGGATTACCAGCCGCGACGGCAAGCACTTTACCGCCAAGTTTGAAAAGAAGATGCTTGATGTCCGTTTGGAATCAATCGACGGCACGATTCGCAACGAACGCTCCCTGTTTGTCGCTGCCAAACGGGCCGGTTTGTCGCGTAATCTGGCCATCAAGCTGACCGGTCTGTTCGAGTGGGATATCGACTTTGCCCGTGACTTGCACCCGGGGGATCACTTCACCATCGTGCAGGAGGGTTTGTTCTACAAAGGCAAACGAGTGCGAGACGGGGATATTGTCGCCGCTGAGTTTACCAATCAGGGACAGCTGTTCCGTGCCGTGCGCTACATCGATCCGAATGGCCATGTCGGCTACTACGATAAGGACGGCAACAACGTGCGCAAGATGTTCATCCGCGCACCCATGGACTACACCCGCATTTCATCGCTCTTTTCCAGCAATCGTTTGCATCCGATCTATGGCTTCAACCGTGCTCACAAGGGGGTGGATTATGCCGCTCCAGTCGGTACACCGGTGCGTGCCGCGAGTGAAGGAGTGATCGAATCCTTGGGGTATCAGGGTGGTTACGGCAATATGATCGTCGTGCGCCACAGTGCCAAATTCAGCACGGCTTATGGCCATTTGAGCTCTTTTGCCAGTGGTTTGCGTCAGGGACAGCGAATTCGTCAAGGCGAGGTGATCGGTCGGGTCGGTGCGACGGGCACGGCCACGGGACCGCATTTGCATTATGAGGTTCGCATCAACGATCAGCAGGTCAATCCTTTGACCGTGCAACATTTACCTTCGAGTGGTTCGGTGGAGAAACGTTTTCTTGCCGATTTCCGCAACCAAAGCAATCAGTTGATGGCTTTGTTGAAGAAGCGCAAGACCGGTGATGTGACCCATCTGGCCTCTGCGGTATTGACCCAGCGTTCCCAAGCGCGGTAAGTCGGGGGACATATGGTGAAAAAAAAGGAGGGGTCAGCCCCTCTTTTTTTTTTGTTGGGAATTTGAAATTTCTCTATTATGAGGTTCAGGAACGATAACAACCCGCACCCGGCTTGGAATGTGTCGTTTTTTCTGGTGAAAAAAAAGAGAGGGTCTGGGAGATTCCTCTCCCAGGGTTTTGACTTTAGCGCGCTCTTCAAAAGAAGCATTTTTCGCGCCTTTTGCGAAAAATGCGCCGCGCGCCGCCTTGGATGCGGGATTGTTTTGCGCCTTTTGCAAAACAATCCCGCGAACAT
>JAMOBI010000113.1:0-9018 GCA_039908105.1 Magnetococcus sp. YQC-9 | reverse complement strand
AGACCAAGGAGACTCTCCAGGAACGAGATCAAAATATCCTTGGCATCCTCACTGCCGAAGATTTTCTTGAAGGCGAAGTCGATGCGCGGGTCGATGAATCGCATGGTGGCGGCTCCGTGGATCGGGAAGAGCGGCTTAATCGCTCCTGCCATTCATTCTATCCCGGCCGACTGCCCAGTGCCACCATTTTCTTTGCAATCAGCCTGATCGAGATGGCCAAAGTCAACGGACCAAAGCCCTTGTCCTGTCTCTGGCATGTATTCGAACGCCACTGGACTCCGACTGTTTTAAGCCCCCTTACACCGATGATGCAGAGGCTGTCAATCAGCCTGATGAATGCTATCCCAGCAGGTCAACAAAACTGATTTGAGAGCTATTCCTCTCCCAGGGTTTTGACTTTGACTTAAAAAGCATTTTTCGCGCCTTTTGCGAATCAATACGCCGCGCGCGGCCCTGCGAAAAACTACGCATCCCAAAATGGGTGCGATTTGGCACAGGCAATCACCCGCAACTGCCGGATCCGGGATTATCGAAACCATGTTTGTCCATCGTGTCGGCTTGTCGGTGCTGTCATCGACAAGCAGTACGCCACCGAGCATAGCCGCCGCAAAAAAAATCTCTCCATAGCCCAAATGGGTCATGAATCCCTACTGTCAACAGGGTATATTGACCTGTAAATTACGACATGATATACACGGCATTCGTTGAATACATTCTTAATGAAAACTCTCGCGTGGCGCTCCGAGTAAGTCTCCAAGCAGCCGGGGTGCCCGTTATGGGCCGCGTGTCAAGAACTGTCGCGAGGCGGTATCAACCAGATGAGCGTGGTGTGAACCAAGCCGCAATACCGCGAATGGTCCCAGCGACCATTTTCCGGCAGCCTCTTCAGGCCATTGCGCCCGGATGAATCGTGTATCCACCATTTGCCGTGCAACTTCTGTTCAAGGGAGTTGCACGGGTGCAGGAAGGGATTTTCCCTCACCATCTTTAGTTCATTGATATGGACCGTCACCCATCATCGCCAGGGGGGATATGATGAAGAACTGTTCAATGCAAGTGCGTACTTGGCTGCTTTTTGTCCTGTTGTCCTTCTTTCCGTTTGTTTCCCATGCCGCCGAAACCTATAAATTTGAGCGCATGTGGCCTGCCCTGCAGAATCCCTGGTATTATCTATGCGCCCGCGATTTTCACCATAGATGGTGAGGATAACATCTACACCGCCTCCTGGTGGGGCAACAACGTGCAGAAATTCACCTCCAGTGGCCGGGTCACCGGACGAGTCATCATCGAGGGAAGCTCCCCCGGCGTCATGTCCGCTTATCCAGTTGATCTGAAGGTCGCCCCATCCGGACGGTTCATACTGAGGGCAGCTGTCCTGAAAGATGGCCCCATGAACATGTACGAGGTATTCCAGAAATACGACAAATCAGGAGCCTATCTTGGAGAATTCACCAACCCAATCTTAGAGGATTGGAATTGGGAATGGATAGCCATTGATGACGAATGGAGTATCTACGTAAGAAATCGACAGACCAAGATAGTAGAAAAGCATAAAATATCAGGTGAGAAGCATACCGTAACACGAGATGGTGCTGCTGGCGCAATGCTTGATGCGAGCGGAAATCTCTATATCTTGGAGAATCAGAGTATTATCGTCTATGATATCGAGAAGGCAATCGAGATACGTCAGATACCAATATCTCTCCAGTCAGCTGCAATTGGTGAACTGCTGTTTGTTCAGGGTGATATTCTGGCGATCTCTTATCAAAAAATAACACACATGCAGGACGAATTGGGTTTTGAATGGGATGAGTTTAGCCCGCGGATATTGCAAATATCCATCTCCTCTGGAAGGATTCTCAGCGATGCAGAGGTGACTTTTCCAGCCTATGCAAAAAAATTAATGGATGGGTCCGGTAATTTCTATTATATCTTCGAGGAGACCATTCACAAAATGGCCCCGAATGGAACCCTGCTGGAAAAATGGGGTGCCACGGGTACCGGGCCCGGCTTTTTTGTCAGTCCATACGCCATTTCTCTGGGGAACGACGGTCATGTGTTCGTAACCGACACAACCGGGAGAACTCAGGAGTTCACCGCGGATGGTCAATACATTCAAGATCGCTTTCCAGACAATGCGGAGCTTTGGTCGGCAGGTCCGGTCGATATGCAGATCACGGCCACTTGTCGTGATGTCACCTATACCGGCGTCACGCCCGAAGGGGTTGCCTTCACCAGAACCCACCTCATCGATCAAACCAAGCACTTTGGGACCAACTTCGCATGTCCCAACTTTGGAGGTACGATAGACGCAGTTCCCAATCTCGTCAAACTCAAGGATCGTGACAACAATGTCTATGTCATGATCAGCGCATACGACTTGATGATCACCGGATATGGGCTGATGGACATGGTGGCGATTCAGAAGGTAAGCCCCTCGGGTGAACTGCTGGCCGAATTCCTGGAAAAGGGGAACATGCCCGGCCAGGTGGAGTTTCCATCCAACGTCATGGCCGTTTCGCCGGAGGGAAAGGTCTATGTGGTCGACAAGGGCAACTCCCGCATTCAGATCATCTCCCCATCCCAGACAGTCGACAAAAGCAAGGCAATCATCGTGGCGGGCGGCGGAGCCTATCCGGGCAACAATCTCTGGACCTCCACCGAGGTGGCTGCCAACTTCGCCTTTCGCACCCTGACCTACCAGGGGTTCACCAAATCGACCATTCAGTATCTCTCCTCAAACAAACAACTCGATCTGGATGGCAACGGCTATCGGGACGAGGTGGACACGGATGCCACGCTCGCCAATCTGCAAGAAGCGATCACCACCTGGGCTGCGGATGCGGAGAATGTCTTTCTTTATCTGACCGATCACGGCGGCAATGGCACCTTCCGCATGAGCGCCACCGAAACGTTGACGGCTGCAAGCCTCTCCCAATGGCTGGACGAACTGCAGAGCAAGATTCCCGGCAAGATCATCGTCATCTACGATGCCTGCGAATCAGGCAGTTTTCTGAACACCCTGAGACCGCCTGCCAATAAGGCCGACAAACGGGTGGTGATGACCAGCACCTCGCCGAACGAGAGCGCCGCGTTCATCTCCTCCGGGGCGGTCTCTTTTTCCAATTATTTTTGGACCAATCTCTTCAACGGCCTCCCTCTGGCCAATGCCTTTCAGTTAACCCAGGGAGCCTTGCAACATACTGTCAGCAATCAGCACCCCTTGCTGGATGCCAATGGCAACGGCGTGGCCAACGAGGCCGAGGATTTCGCGGCACTGGGCAATCTCTCCCTGGGGAACGGCCCGGTCGCCACCGGCAGCGCGCCGGTGATCGGCCAAGTGATGCCGAACCAGCAGATCTCCGATACCAACGAGGCCACCATCTGGGCGAAGAATCTCACGGACGATGACGGCATTCAACGGGTGTGGGCGGTCATCCGTCCACCGAATTTCCAGGCCGACAACCAGTTGCTGCCGCTGCAATCCCTGCCAGAGATCGAATTGCAACGGGTCGGCGACCGCTATGAGGGCAAGTACCTGAATTTCACCACCACCGGCACCTACCAGGTGGCGATCTATGCCCAGGACAAACTGGGCAACAGCGCGATCCCCGAATTGGTGACCGTCTCGGTGAACAACCCCCAGACCCGCAAGGCGTTGATTATCGCCGGGGGCGATCCGACCGCTTCGGAGTGGAAGAGCATCGAGAACAAGTCCGCGCTGGTCTTCTCCTCCTTGAAGACCCAGGGGTACTCGGACGAGGATATTCAATATTTGAGCGCAACCATCATCAGCAACGTCGATGCTTTGGCTTCCCGCGCCAATCTGACCGATCGTCTGACCAACTGGGCAGCCACTCAGACACAGGATCTGGTGATTTACCTCACCGGTGCCGGCGGACGTCCGGGTACGTTCCAGCTCAACAGCCAGGAGTCGATCACCGCCGCGGAGTTGACAACCCTGTTGAACGACCTGCAAACACACATTCCCGGCAAGGTGACGGTGATCGTCGATGCCGATTATGCGGGCGGGCTGATTCCCGGCCTGAAGGCGCCGCTCGGCAAGGAGAGGATCGTCATCGGTAGCACCAGCGCCACCCGCAAGAATTTCTCCATGGCGGATGGCAAAATCTCTTTCAGTCAGTTTTTCTGGAAACAGGTGGTCAACGGCGCCACGGTGCGCGATGCCTTCCTGCATGCCAAGAAGGCGGTGGGGTTTGCCGGTGGGGCTCTGCCTCAACTGGACGACAACGGCAACGGCATTGCCAACGAACGTAACGATGGCCGACTCAGCCGCTATTACAACATCGGCATCGGCATCCTGCTGGCTGGAGACGACCCCATGGTGGGAGAAATCTCCGCGCCTCAGGTGTTGAACGGTACCCACTCGGCGACCATACAGGCGAAACAGGTCACGATCACGGGTGCGATCCAGTCGATCAAAGCGGTGATCATCTCTCCGGATCCTCTGGCTTTGCCCCTGGAATTGCCCATGACGGAGACCGCCCCCGGCATCTATTCAGTAACGCATGACGGCTTCGCGTTGCATGGAGACTACAATGTTTCGGTATTTGTCACCGACACCACGGGTCATGTTTCCCTGCCTGCGGAGACCACTGTCACCCAAACGGTCGGAAAGGATGTCCTCGAGAACGACGATACTCGCGAACAGGCCACGGTGATCGTGCCCAACGACCCGATCCCGCAGGATCACAACATCCACAAAATCGATGATGTGGATTGGGTTAAATTCTATGCGGTACAGGGCAAGACCTATGCAATCAAGGCCAACAATCCGGGAATCGGAGCGGACCTGGTGATCGATTTGTACGATCAGGATGGAAACAGAGTTCCGTTGTACAATCAGGGAGGCGAGACCATTTTTGAGGTGGATGATGGCTACGGTGGTGAAGAGGAGATCGCCACCTGGACCGCCACGTCCGACGGGATCTATTACGCCCGGATTCGGCAATTCGAAACGTTGACGGAAACCATCTACGGATCCAATACCGACTACCAATTGCAGGTTTACGAACCGACTGCCCCTGGCAATCCTGGCATCATCCAGGGCATCATCTCCAGCGATCTGAATCTGGCCAATATCGCCGGCGCGCTCATCAAGGCCAACACTGCCACCGGACAGCTTGTGACCGCCGCGCTTTCGACTACCAATGGCATGTTCAGCTTGGTGGTGAATGCCGGAACGGTTAACCTGCAGGGGTTGGTGACCGGCTACGATGCCAAAGCGGTTTCCCAGGTTCAGGTGAACGCCGGGGAGGTGGTGCAACTGGATCTGACCCTGACCAAGCAGCCACCCACCATCCAGGGCACACCCGCCACCGAGGTGTACGAGAAGGTGGCATATCGATTCGCACCCGTGGGAACGGATCCTGTTGCCGGCACCAAACTGACCTACTCGATCGCCAACAAACCCGCCTGGGCCCAGTTTGACGAGAAGACCGGCATTTTAAGTGGCACGCCGCAAGAGAAGGATGTCGGCAAGAGTGCCAACATCGTGATCACGATCACGGATGGCAAGACACCCCAATCCCTGACGCCATTTGATCTGACCGTGCTCAACATCAACAGCGCCCCCGCAGGCGCCGACAAGACGGTGACCACGCCGGAAGACACGGACTATACCTTCACAGCGGGTGATTTCGGCTTCACCGATCCCAACGATACCCCGGCAAACCAGTTCAACCGGGTCAAGATCTCCACGCTGCCGGGTGCCGGCTCGCTCAGGCACAATGGGGTGGCCATTACCACGGCTGGGATCTTTGTCAGCATGGACGATATCACAGCCAAAAAGTTGTTTTTTGTGCCGGCCAGCCATGTCCATGGAGCCAACCACGCCACTTTCACCTTCCAGGTGGAGGATGACGGCGGCACGGCCAACGGTGGAATCAATCTGGATCCGACCGCTCGGACCATGACCCTGGATGTCACCTCGGTCAACAACGCCCCGTCTGGCGCCAACAAGACCGTAACCACGCAAGAAGACACGGACCATACCTTCACGGCGGGGGATTTCGGCTTCACCGATCCCAACGACACCCCGGCCAATGGTTTCAGCCGGGTCAAGATCACCACCCTGCCGGGTGCCGGCACGCTCAAACTCACTGGCGCGGTCATCACTACGGCTGGCACCTTGGTCACCGTAAACGATATTTCAGCCAAGAATCTCATCTTTTCACCAGCCAGCAATGCCAGCGGCATCGGTTATGCCACTTTCACCTTCCAGGTGGAGGATGATGGCGGTACGGACAACCACGGCGTCAATCTGGATCCAACGCCACGCACCTTGACCATCGATGTGACGGCGGTCAACGATTCACCCACCGGCGGCGTGACCATCACCGGCACCCCAACCCAGGGCCAGACCCTGACCGCTGACACCAGCACACTCAAGGATGCGGATGGCCTGGGGACGCTGCACTATCAATGGAAAGCCGGCAGCGCCAACATCGGCACCAACGCTGCCACGTTGGTCTTGACCAAGGCGGAAGCAGGCAAGGCGATCACGGTCGTGGTGAGTTACACCGATGGCCACAACACCGCAGAGAGCGTCACCAGCACCGAGACCACACTCGTAGCCAACGTCAATGACGCCCCGACCGGCGGCGTGACCATCACCGGCACCCCAACCCAGGGCCAAACCCTGACCGCTGACACCAGCACACTCAAGGATGCGGATGGGCTGGGGACGCTGCACTATCAATGGAAAGCCGGCAGCGCCAACATCGGCACCAACGCTGCCACGTTGGTCTTGACCAAGGCGGAGGCAGGCAAGGCGATCACGGTCGTGGTGAGTTACACCGATGGCCACAACACCGCAGAGAGCGTCACCAGCACCGAGACCGCGCTCGTAGCCAACGTCAATGACGCCCCGACCGGCGGCGTGACCATCACCGGCATCCCAACCCAGGGCCAGACCCTGACCGCCATCACCAGCACACTCAAGGATGCGGATGGCCTGGGGACGTTCCAGTATCAATGGAAAGCCGGCACCGCCAACATCGGCACCGACAGCTCAACTCTGGTTTTGACTGAAGCGGAGGCAGGCAAGGCCATCACGGTCATGGTGAGTTACACCGATGGCCACAACACCGTAGAGAGCGTCACCAGTGCCGCGACCGCGCTCGTGGTCGGCCTGGCACCGTCCAACACCCCGCCCACCCTGGCAGCGCTCACCGACCTGACGGTCAAGAGTGGTCAAACCATGGTGTCCGTGCCCTTCACGGCTACGGATGCCGAGACTCCGGTCGGGCAGTTGACCTTCACGGTCATCTCGTTCAATCATGATTTGGTCCCGGATGGCACTATTATGGTGGTTAAAGTCGCACCGACCCATCTGGAGATCACGCCGGTGGCAGGCAAGACCGGTTCGGCGGTGATCACGCTGACGGTCAGTGATGGGGTGGCGGATCCGGTCTCCAGGAGTTTCACGCTGACCGTCGAGGCGGATGTGTCCGTCGGCAGCAAGCCACTCTCCGGCGTGATCAAGAACGCCTCGGGCACGGGGGTCGCCAATGTCCTGGTGCGGCTGCTGCCGGAGTTCGATCCGACCAGCGGCACCACGGGAGGTTATTTGGAGACTTACACCGACTCCACCGGTCACTATCTGTTCAACGCCAAGCCAGGACGCTACCGGGTGGAGTTCTTGACCTCCTACCGTAACAGTACTGGTACGCTGGTGACCCTGCCGGGCAATCTGGTGGGCGGTTTTGCCAATGGTGCGCATGGGGTGGTCAACGGCTGGGATGGGGCTTCTGTTCTCCAATTTGGCGACACCACGCAACTCGATGCCACCCTCGACACCGGCTTGACCCTCTCCGGAACGGTCAAAACCAGCGATGACAAACCGGTGGTCGGCGCCAACATCATACTTCATACGCTTGATTGGAGCGTTGTGGCAAACGGCAAATCCCAGGCCGACGGTTCTTTCACCAGCCTGGTGCGTCCGGGTCTGGAGTACCGGATGCAGGTATTCCCGGCCTATTGCGAGACGAGCAACACCGACGCCGCGCAGGGGTGTGGCTCGGCGCGGGTTGATTTTCAGGGTGGACAGTGGGTTCAATCCGGCACGACCGGGGAGACCTTGAACGGTACGGTGACCCCGGGCGATGACGCGCTCGCGACCAAATTGAAGACGGACAATTCGCTGGTGCTGGCGGTGAAGGTCGATCTCGGCCAGAAGGTGACGGGCCGGGTGGTCGAGGATGGCACGGGTGCTGGATTGGCCTATGCCTGGGTGGATAGTCCAGTAGGTGGTGTGCCGACCGATGCCAATGGCTATTTCTCGCTCACCACTCCGTCGAGCGGTCTGCCGAGCGGATTCAAGCTGTCGGTCTTCCCAGGTGGTCACGAGGATCCGACCAGTCACGCTTGGCTACCGGGCACGGCTTTCATCGGTGGCAGCGTGACCGGCAATTCCACGTCGGGCTTTGCGCTGACCAGCGATCCGAGCGCTGCGACCATCCTGACCGTCTGGCCAAATCAGGCGTTAGGTGATGCGGGCAAGAGTGGTCTCAAGATCGTGGTGGCTGGCGGGATCACCATTCAGGGTTCGGTCAAATCCGACTCGAACGGTCTGGCCAATATCTGGGTCAATGCCCACGCCGTGGGCAGTGCGGAAGGGATGGGTATCTCGACTCAGAGCGATGGTTCTTTCGCCATCCTGTTGCCGGCTCCGGCTTCTGGCACCACGGTTTGGTACGAAGTCGCGCCGTGGAGCGAACGGTATCTTTCACCAGAGCCTGTGCTGGTGAGTGTGACCTCCTTTGGCGTCACTGGGGTGTATGCGATCGATCAAGAAAAGTCGGTCGATGCGACTGGCCTGTACAAGCCTGTTGCCGGCAGCAGGATCGGCACGGCCACGACGGTCGATTTGACGGTTTTAAACCGCACCTGTTTTGGGATGCGTAGTTTTTTGCAAGGCTGCGTGCAAGATGTGAGCGTCGTTTCCAAAAAGCGGAAACGACGCTCACGAAGGCGGCGCGCGGCGCATTTTTCGCA
>JAMOBI010000112.1:0-13710 GCA_039908105.1 Magnetococcus sp. YQC-9 | reverse complement strand
CGACGACGCCGACGACCGTGACCAGTGCGACGACGCCGACGACCGTGACCAGTGCGACGACGCCGACGACCGTGACGAGCCCGACGACGCCGACGACCGTGACCAGTGCGACGACGCCGACGACCGTGACTTCGCCGACCACACCGACCGGGCCGGATCCGGTGGATTTTGAATCGCCTGACGCAGCCTTTGGCAACGAGGATCAGCCGATTCCGTTGGAGATCGGTTTCGCGCTCCAGGATGGCAACAGCTCCGAGACCCTGTCCGGGGATCTGATCCTGACGGATATCCCGGATGGCGCCACCTTGAACATCGGCAGTGCCGGTCTGGACCACACCTGGGTGATTCCGCAGGAGTCCCTGCAGGTCACCGAGACCAACGCTGCCGGTCATCCGGTTGCCTGGGAGGTGCCGGGTCTGACCATTACCCCGCCGGCGGACAGCGATGGGGATTTCGCGGTCGGGGTGCGGGTCACCACGATGGAGGATGGCCAGACCCTGGTGACCGAAGGGAGCATTGATGTGACGGTTGAGGCCGTGGCGGATGACGTTTCCTTCACGACCAGCTCACATGCCGCGACCACGGACGATGGTTCCAAGGGCGGCGCATCCAAGGGTGGCGCATCCAAGGGTGGCGGCTCGAAGGGCGGCGCATCCAAGGGTGGCTCGAAGGGCGGCAAGGATAAGGTGCACGACGACAACGGCCACGGAAATGATCCGGGTAAGGTGGATCCGAGTAATCCGGGCGCGTCCAAGGATGGCTCGAAGGGTGGTGGCGCGTCCAAAGGTGGTGGGTCCAAGGGTGGTGCCTCGAAGGGCGGCACGACCAAGGTCCATGATGATAATGGCCACGGAAATGATCCGGGTAAGGTGGATCCGAGCAATCCGGGCGCTTCAAAGGGTGACTCGAAGGGTGGCGGCTCGAAGGGTGGTGCCTCGAAGGGCGGTGACTCGAAGGGTGGTAGTCCTGCCAAGGCGACGGATGGCTCGACGGACGGTTCGAAGGGTGGCGGCTCGAAGGGTGGAGCCTCGAAGGGCGGTGACTCGAAGGGCGGCGGCTCGAAGGGTGGTAGTTCTGCCAAGGCGACGGACGGCTCGAAGGGTGGTGACTCGAAGGGCGGCGGCTCGAAGGGTGGTGACTCGAAGGGCGGCAGCTCGAAGGGCGGTGACTCGAAGGGTGGTGCCTCGAAGGGCGGTAGTTCTGCCAAGGCGACGGACGGCTCGAAGGGCGGTGCCTCGAAGGGCGGCGGCTCGAAGGGCGGCGGTGGTGGTTCCAAGGCGGGTGGCAGCCATGGTGCCACCGATCACGCGGGTCATGATGGCGGATCGGGTGGTTCCGGAGAGGTGGTGCTGGAGATCGGCTTTGCCCTGCACGATACCGATGGCTCCGAGAAGCTCGCGGGCGACATCGTGTTGACCAACGTGCCCGAAGGGGCGACGCTGAGTGTTGGCAGCGCGGGCGAACAGCCCGGTACCTGGGTGATTCCGAAAGCCGATCTGGCCGAAACTTCCCACAATGCCGCCGGTCAACCGATCGCCTGGAGCATCCCCAACCTGACGATCACGCCGCCGGAAGGGGCTACGGCTGATATCACACTCGGTATTCAGGTCACCACCGAGGATGACGGCCATATGCACACGGCCAAAGGATCGATCACCGTGGATGTGCCGGAACCGAAGGTTGCCTCGAAGGGCGGCGGCTCGAAGGGCGGCGCTTCCAAGGGCGGAAGCGGTGCCTCGAAGGGCGGTACGGATAAGGTGCATGACGACAACGGCCACGGCAATGATCCGGGCAAGGTGGATGACAGCAATCCGGGCGCGTCCAAGGGTGGCTCGAAGGGCGGCGCGTCCAAGGGCGGCAGCTCGAAGGGCGGCGCGTCCACGGGCGGTTCGAAGGGCGGCGCGTCCAAGGGCGGCAGCTCGAAGGGCGGCGCGTCCACGGGCGGTTCGAAGGGCGGCGCGTCCAAGGGCGGCAGCGGTGCCTCGAAGGGCGGCGCGTCCACGGGCGGTTCGAAGGGCGGCGCGTCCAAGGGCGGCAGCGGTGCCTCGAAGGGCGGTACGGATAAAGTGCATGACGACAACGGTCACGGCAATGATCCGGGCAAGGTGGATGACAGCAATCCCGGCGCTTCCAAAGATGGGGCGCACAGCACCGACTATGGCGACATCAAGGGCACGCACGACTACTCCGAGACCAAGGTCAGCTATGACAAGACCACCTCGGGCAGTACCAAGGCCGATGAGATGACCGGCACCTCGAAGAATGACCAGATGGATGGCGGCAAGGGCGATGACAAGCTCTCCGGTGGGGATGGCAACGACAAGCTGCTCGGCGGCGAGGGCAAGGATCAACTCGACGGCGGCAAAGGGAACGACATTCTCGACGGCGGCGCTGGCGATGACAAGATGACCGGTGGAGTTGGAAACGATGTCTTCCATGCCGGGGCTGGCAACGACAGCATGGATGGCGGAACGGGCAATGATCTCTTCCTGTTCGGTTCCAAGGATGGGAACGACTCGGCGGATGGTGGCCAGGGCGGTGGCTGGACCGATACGATCAACCTGGAGGATGTGAGTGGCGGTCCCTCCCATTCGTTGACCCACACCGGTGACTGGACCTTGCAGACCGACGCCGAATACACCGTCCATTCGGATGGCAGCATCGATTTCACCCAGGGCGATGCTTCCGGCACCATCACCTTGTACGATGGCTCGGTGATGGAGTTCCACAACATGGAGCGCATTGAGTGGTAACAGCCGGGCGTTGAACAGCCTGAAGGTTTAACAACAGAAAAACCGTCTCCAATCAGGAGGCGGTTTTTCTGCTTTGAACAGCACGAAATGAGGATCTCATGGCTTTGGTGTTACAGGCCCGAAGTGTCACATCACCGTTGCCGGCCATCGGTGCGGGACGCTATCGTCTGCTGGAGCGCATCGGTGCCGGCTCGTTTGCCGAGGTCTATCTGGCGCGCGCCCTTGAGGGTACGGAGTTGTTGGCCATCAAGCATGCCACAACCGTGGTTGGCAAGCGGGTTTTGGCTTGGGAGGAGGAGAATCTGCGTCGCCTGACCGATTGTCCGCACATCTTGCCGATACGCGCCTACTGGATCGAGGCCGATGGTTCGGCCTGTCTGGCCACCCCCTATCTGAATGGCGGTGATCTGAAACACTACGTGCGTGCCCGGGGTGGCCTGTCCGTGGAGGAGGCGTTGGCAATTTTTTCGGTGGCGGTCGAGGCTGTGCGTTTCGCGCATGCGCTTCAGCCGCCGCTCGTGCACCGCGACATCAAGCCGGACAACATCCTCGGGCGCATCGAGGCCGATGGGCGCATCACCTGGTATCTGGCCGACTGGGGTTTGGCCGAATCGTGGCGTGGGGAGCATGCGCCGCGCTTTTCCGGCACCTCGCGCTACACCGCGCCGGAGGTGTGGAAGAAGCGGCGCTATCTGGTCTCGGATGTCTATTCGCTCGGCATGACCTTGTATTTCATGCTCTTCGGCCAACCGGCCTACAACGGCGTCTCTGTGGTGGTGGCGCGCGGTCAGCGCTCCCCGGAGCCGGTGGTGATCCCCGAGGGGTGTCCCGAGGGGTTGCGGGCGCTGCTTGGCGGCATGCTCGCCAAGAATCACGTCAAACGTTGGCCACTGGCGCGCGTGCACGACTATCTGACGCGAGGCGACCCGCCGAGCGGTTCGTCGGTGAGCCAATGGTCCCAAGCCTCTGCCTCGCGGGTGTGGATCGCGCGTTATCGACATTTTTCCATGGAGTTCGTCTGGATTCCGGCTGGTGCGTTTTTTATGGGGTTGGCCGATGGGGGGGATCCCCATCCGGATCGGGTGTTGTACCCCTCCGAGCGCCGTGCCACGCCGCGTCATCGGGTGCGTGTGGATGGCTTCTGGATGGCCCGCTTCCCGGTGACGCGAGGGCAGTTTCGTTTTTTCATGCGTGATTCGGGTTACAAGAGCACGGCGGAACGTGCCGGTTGGGCCAATCCGTACATGGTCGAAACCGACCGTTTCGAGCGGCGCGACGGCAGCAGTTGGGAGAAGCCCGGATTCACCCAGGAGGAGAATCACCCGGTGGTCAACGTCTCCTGGGAGGATGCCGCCGAATTCGCCGAGTGGTTGGCGTGGCGCTGTCATCGGTTGGTGTGCTTGCCGACCGAGGCGGAGTGGGAGCGGGCCTGTCGGGCGGATGGTGAGGGGCGTTTCGCGTGGGGCGATGCGATCAGTGCGCTGGAGGCCAACTTCGGGGGTTCAAGTCGGGGTACGGTGGCGGTGGGCTCCTATGCACCGAATCGGTTTGGTGTGCATGAGATGCACGGACAGGTGCACGAGTGGGTGCGGGATTGGTATCTGGAGGATTTTTACGCCCACTCCCCGGAGGTCAATCCGTTTTGTGACGCGCCCGCGTCGGGTGAGCGGGTGTTGCGCGGCGGATCATGGCATTCGGCGGAGTGGCGGGTGCGGAGTGCGGCGCGCGATCGGTATCATCCGGGTCGTGCGGATGGGGATATCGGGTTTCGGGTGTCGGCGTTGGCCTATCCCTGGGAGGGGAGGTGGGGGGAGGTGGGTTGAAACGACTACAGGGGACCGGAGATCCCCGGCGGCGGTCTGGAGGCAGAGCCTCCAGGGTTTTGATTTTGTTTTTCGTGTGCTTTTAAACCGCAACCATCACGGGATGCGTAGTTCCATTAATAGGGGTCCAGGGGGATTATCCCCCTGGTGGGATCGCGAAAAATGCGCCGCGCGCGGCCTTCGTGAGCGTCGTTTCCGCTTTTTGGAAACGACGCTCACATCTTGCACGCAGCCTTGCAAAAAACTACACATTCCAAGCTGGGTGCGGTTTAAAGTCAAAAGAAAAACCTTGGGGAGTTCGTCCCCAAACCCCTACCGGGGGCGATGATCGCCCCCGGACCCCCGCAATGGTTTTAGCTTCCCACCGCCAACAACCGATCCGCTCCCAACGCGATCAACTCTTGGGCCAAGGCACGCCCCAACCCCTCCGGATCCTCGGGCACACCCGCACGCTCACGGGTGATCAACTCACGCCCATCCAAGGAACCCACCCGCCCGGCCATCACCAGACGCCCCCCCTCCAGTCGCGCAAAACCGGCGATCGGTACCTGACAGCCCCCCTCCAGTTCATGCAGAAAGGCCCTCTCCGCCAAAACCGCTGTGCGTGTCTCCGGGTGATTCAACGGTTCGAGCAACCGCAGCGTCACCGCATCCCCCAGACGACACTCGATGCCCACCGCACCCTGACCATTGGCTGGAATGATCCGCTCGGGCGCGAAATATTCAACGACCCGATCCAGCAGTCCCAACCGCTTGACCCCCGCCGCAGCCAGCACGATGGCATCGAACTGCCCGGATTCGAGCTTGGCAATGCGCGTGTTGACATTGCCGCGCAACGATTCAATGGTTAAATCCGGGCGGATGTTGAGCAGCTGGCACTGCCTTCTCAGCGATGAAGAGCCGACGCGCGCTCTGTGCGGCAGCACGGCCAGACCCATGAAATGGACCGACAACAGCACATCGCGCGGATCCTCGCGCTCCAAGATCGCGGCAATGCCGAGTCCTTCCGGAAACTCCGCCGGGACATCCTTCATCGAATGGACCGCCAGATCGACCCGGCCATCAAGCAATGCCTCCTCCAACTCCTTGACAAACAACCCTTTGCCTCCAACCTTGGCCAGAGGTACATCGAGAATTACATCCCCGCGGGTCTTGATGATCACCAGTTCCGCCTGCAAACCCGGATGGGTGGCTTCGAGCCGGGACTGCACCCAACCCGCCTGCCAGAGTGCCAGCGCGCTGCCGCGCGTGCCGATTTTAATGGTGGTATTCATGTGTTTACTCGATTATTTCAATTTCAATACATGGCATCGATGGTGAATGGGCATAAAAAGGGGTATCCTATTCACCATGGCATAAAAATGGGTGGAAGGACAAGGTTCATGCGGGTATTGGGCATCGAAAGCAGCTGTGACGAAACCGCTGCCGCTGTCGTGGAGCTGGAAACCGGTTTGTCCAGGTCAGCTCCACGGCTGTTATCCAACGTGGTGCACGGTCAGGTCGAGGTGCATGCCCGCTATGGCGGTGTGGTGCCGGAGCTGGCCAGTCGGGCGCACATTCGCAACATTCAGCCAGTGATCGATCATGCATTGCGTGCCGCAGACCTGGCACCTGGCGCGCTCGATTGCGTGGCCGTGACTGCGGGTCCGGGACTGATCGGGGGGCTTTTGACCGGCTTGGCCGCTGCCAAGGGGCTGGCCATGGCACTTGACTTGCCTCTGGTCGGCGTGCATCACATGGAGGGACATCTGTTAAGCCCGTTTCTGGATCCGGATGCCGGGGAGATGGATTTTCCCTTTATCGCGCTGCTGGTTTCCGGCGGGCATACCTTGCTGTTGCATGCTCGTGGTTTTGGCGATTATGTCGCATTGGGTCGCACCCGCGATGATGCCGTGGGCGAGGCGTTCGACAAAGGGGCGCGGCTGTTGGGGTTGGGGTATCCGGGAGGGCCCGAAATTGCCGCGCTTGCGATGGGTGGAGATCGCCAGGCGATCGCCTTCCCACGCGCCATGCCGGGAAAATCCCAACTGGATTTCTCCTTTTCTGGATTAAAGACCGCATTGCGTACCTGTCTGGGTCAACATTCGGAAAAGAGTGGTGATGAGGCGTGGCGGCGCGATGTGGCCGCTTCCTACCAGGAGGCGATCGTTGATGTGTTGGTCACCAAATCGCTGGCCGCCTGTCGGCAGACGGGTGAGAAGCGGTTGATCGTGGCGGGGGGCGTGGGGGCCAATCGGCGACTGCGGGAGTTGTTGCGCGAGCGAGCCGAGCGGCAAGGGGTGCAGATCTATTTCCCGCCACTGTCACTCTGCACGGACAATGGCGCGATGATCGCCCTGGCGGGAGCGCGGCGATGGCTGGCCGGGCAGCGGGATGGTTGGGCGTTGAATGCGCGGGCGCGCTGGCCGATCGAGCAGTTGGGGGAGAAAGGCGTGGGTTGATCAAGTATCATGGGGTGCTGAAACGTTTCGATTCTTGGAGTTGTCCCGGTAATCTGGTAGTGTCTTACGTTAACCTGGCAGGTCAACAAAACTGATTTGACAGCTTGCGAAGTTTCGCTTTATTGGTGAAAAAAAGAGAGGGTCTGGGAGATTCATCTCCCAGACCCTCTCTTTTTTTCACCAATAAAAACTACACATTTCAAGCTGGGTGCGGTTTACCCTGTACAAATTCGGCGTATTGAAGATCTGTACGGTTGGTGTGGGTGAGAAACCACTCCGTCACAAAGAGATTCATGTCCACGATGAACTGAACTTTCCGCTCCTGTATCAATTGCACAGACAGTTCTTTGAGGCGATTCAGAATCTGTTGATGTTTAAAGGCATGATTGGCCAGACCGGGAAAATCGATCTTCTTCATCCAAGCTTCTTCACTGGAGAAGTGATAGCGACAATATCTGAACAAAAATTCGATGGCGCGATCAATCTCCGTCCAATCCTCATCTGAAGGGCGACGAGATATCAATTTTTCGGTCAGGATGTTGACACCAATGATTCGGTTCATCAATTCCATATGTTCCTGATCAAACTGTTCAATGCCGGTCTTGCGCAAACGTTGACGCAGAGAATTGCGCAAGGCGGCCAAATCATGTTCAGACTTGTCGTCCATCGATTTACCCAAAGCACGCAAAGTGTTCTGCGTGACGGGTGAGGCCATGGGTCTGCAGGATGGTTGATCCTTGTTCCCGCCATTTGAGAAACGGGCGTAATCCATATCCATTTGATTGATATGCTGGAACAACCAACCAATCACCAGATGGAACAGATCAACGACATAGACAATCGATTCCTGCCAAATACGCGCCTCAAGATCCAACAACGACTTGACAAACACTTGATGAGCATCAGCATGGGCAGCAAGATGTGGATAATGGATCCTGCTCATGAACGCCTCTTCTTCCTGAAAATGCCGTTTGGCATACTCTTTCAGTTCCCGGAGGGTATGGCGCAACGATGTGACCGATTCTGAATCCGGCGCTCCTTTTTGCAACTTGCGGACTTCGGCATAAAGCGGCACCATGAGTTCCACCAACTGTTCGTGTTGTGCATGCATGGCCGGAATGGTCACATTCTTGAGTCGGGCGTGTATACTCCGTCTAAAATCTTCCAGGGTGAACTGTACGTTACTTTCATTTCTATGGGGTGTCATGGGTTTATCCTGATTTTTTTATGTTATTTTACAAATACAAAAGTAAATTTATTCGTCAAGATAAATAATTCTGCAAATGTTATCAAATTAATGCATATATTGCAAGCTTTGCAGTAAAAAAAAGCCGTCTGATCTCCCTTGAAATCAACAAACGGTCACTCAGGATGTGATGCTCGACTTTCCTGGCAACTCGTGCAACCATTCGGATCGTAAGATCATGCGGGTAAAGCTTCCGGAGACCCGTCACGGCATGACCACGCATCCCGATGGCTGCGAGCATGAATCCTGAATCCTCATGATGACAAAGAACAAGCACATGGACACAACGCAAACAGCCATCATCGGCGCAGGATCCTGGGGCACGGCCTTGGCCACGGTGCTGGCCAGCAAGCTGCCCCGGGTCACCCTCTGGTGCCATGAACCGGAGGTCGCCGAAGGGATCAACCGCGACCACCGCAACCCGTTTTTTCTGCCGGATTTTCTTCTTCCGGAGAACATCGTGGCCACTACCGATCTCAAACGATCGGCTCAAGAGCACGCTATCCTGGTGATGGTGGTGCCCACGCAGTTCACCCGTGGGATTCTCTCCGCCCTGCGCGACTTCGTGACTGCGGAAACGCTGTTCGTCTCGGCCAGCAAGGGGGTCGAGGCCGACAGCATGACGCTGTTGTCGGAAATCCATGAAGAGATCCTCGGGTCCGAACTGGGGAAAAAGAGCTGTTTTCTCTCCGGACCATCGTTCGCGCGCGACACCATCATGCGCCTGCCGGCAGCCGTGGCGATCGCGGGCAGCGATCCGGAGCGGGTCGAACGGGTGCAGCGGCTTTTTTCCACCGGTTGGTTTCGCACCTATTCGACCGATGACGTGATCGGTCTGGAGTTGGGTGGGGCGTTGAAAAACGTCATGGCGCTGGCTGCCGGCATCTCCGACGGACTCGGCATGGGACACAGCGCACGCGCAGCGCTCATCACCCGGGGGTTGAACGAAATGTTGCGCCTGGGATTGAAACTCGGCGCTCGTTCCGAAACCTTCGCCGGACTCTCCGGCCTCGGGGATCTGCTGTTGACCGCCACCTCGGATCTCTCCCGCAACCGCACGGTGGGGGTGCGTCTCGGACGCGGCGAAACGTTGGAATCGATTCAGCGGGGCAGCCACGAGATCGCCGAAGGGGTGCGTACCGTGGTGGGGGTGCGTCGCCTGGCGCAAAAACTCGAACTCGACCTGCCGATCACCCGCGCGGTGTACGGGATCCTGTATGAAGGTCTGGCCCCGCTCGACGCGGTGCGCGATCTGATGGAGCGCGATCTCAAACCCGAACATGGCGACATCGGGGGGTGAACGCCATGAACGCGGCCCATAAACTCCGTTCACCGTGCGTGCGGGATCCACTGATCATCGGTTGGCGCGAATGGGTGGCCCTGCCGGATCTGGGGGTGGCGCGGATTAAATGCAAGATCGACACCGGCGCGCGCACCTCGGCGCTGCATGCCCTTGACCCGGTGCTCATCCAGCGCGAGGATGGTGCCCATGTGCGCTTCAAGATCCATCCGGTGCAACGTAAAAGCAGACCGGAGATCGTGTGCGAGGCGCCGCTGGTCGACAGCCGCAGCGTGGTCAACTCCGGCGGCCATACCGAACATCGTTATGTGATTCGTACCCGCGTGCAGTTGGGCGAGAAGGATTGCGAGGTGGAGATCACCCTGACCGATCGCGCGCCGATGGGATTTCGCATGCTGATCGGTCGCACCGCAATCCGCAAGAAATTCCTGGTGGATCCTGGTTGTTCGTTCGTGCTCTCCCGTGAGAAGGAGCAGGCACCGTGAAAATCGCCATCCTGGCTCGCAATCCGAATCTCTACTCCCACCGGCGTCTGGTGGAGGCTGCGCATGCTCGCGGTCACGAAATCGAAATTATCGACACTTTGAAAATCTACATGAACATCTGCCCGAACCAACCGCGCGTGCGGTATGGGGGCAAGGATCTGACCGGCTTTGATGCCGTGATCCCGCGCATCGGCGCCTCGATCACCTTCTATGGGCTGGCGGTGTTGCATCAACTGGAGATGATGGGGGTCCATTCGCTCAACAGCAGCGAGTCGATCGCCAAATCGCGCGACAAACTGCGCTGTCTGCAACTGCTGGCCGGGGCCGGCATCGGTCTGCCGGTGACCGGCTTTGCCCACGCCACCCAGTTCACCGATGACCTGATCCAGATGGTCGGCGGGGCACCGGTGGTGATCAAGCTGCTTGAGGGAACCCAGGGAATCGGCGTGGTGCTGGCCGAAACCCACCGCTCGGCCAAAAGCATGATCGAAGCCTTTCGCGGCATGGATGCCAATATCCTGGTCCAGGAGTACATCCAGGAGGCCAAATCCGCCGATATCCGCTGCCTGGTGGTCGGCGAACGGGTGGTGGCCTCAATGATGCGCCAGGGGAACGGCGAGGATTTCCGCTCCAATCTCCATCGGGGCGGACAGGCGGTACCGATCCGCATCACCCCGCAGGAACGCCAGACTGCGGTGCGTGCCGCCCGCCTGATGGGCCTGAATGTCGCCGGTGTCGACATGTTGCGCTCCAATCGCGGCCCGCTGGTCATGGAGATCAACTCCTCGCCCGGCCTCGAAGGGGTCGAAAAGGCCACCGGCATCGACGTGGCCGGCAAGATCATTCAATTTCTGGAACGCAAACTGCGTTCCTCCCGCTCAAGAACACGTAACGACCACGCCTGATACAAGGAGAACTTAGATCATGGCAACGACCAATAAACTTGCAGGAGATATCTGGGGCGGCTTGGCTGCCATGTTGGTGGCCCTGCCATCGGCCATCGCTTACGGCGTCGTGAGCTTCACGCCGCTCGGCGGCAGCTACCTGGGCGTCGGCGCCATGGCCGGCGTGATCGGCACCGTGGTGCTCGGTCTGATCGCCCCGGCCATCGGCGGCGCACCCCGCCTGATCACCGCCCCCTGCGCACCCGCAGCCGCCGTGCTCTCGGCCCTTTGCGTGGAGCTTCTGGCCGGCAACCAGCAAGTCGCGGCCATGAGCCCGGAACAGGTGTTGCTGCTGCTGGCCATCGTCGGACTGCTCTCCGGCGTGCTCCAGGTGCTCTTCGGCGTGCTCGGCGGCGGCAAGGTGATCAAATTCATCCCCTATCCGGTGGTTTCGGGCTATTTGAGTGGTGTTGGCGTGCTGATCTTCTTAAGCCAGGTGCCCAAATTGATCGGTCTGCCCAAAGGCACGCCGGTCATTCAGGGACTCTTTGATCCCTCGCTTTGGCAGTGGACCGGCATCCTCGTCGGCATCGTCACCATCATCGGCATGAGCCAGGCCGCGCGCATCACCAAAGTGATTCCGGCCCCGATCATCGGACTGCTGGCCGGCATGGTCACCTATTTCTTCATCGCCCTCTTTCGACCGGAACTGTTGCAGCTCACCGGCAACAAACTGCTCATCGGCCCGATCGATGTCGATTTCGCGGCCATGACCCACGGCATGGAGGATCGCTGGAACGCAGTCGGCAAGATGGGGTTCAAGGATTTCGCCGCCATTCTGATCCCGGCGATCACGCTGTCGGTGCTGCTCTCCATTGATACCTTGAAGACCTGCGTGGTGGTCGACGCCCTGACCCGTTCGCGTCACGACTCCAACCGCACCCTGATCGGTCAGGGACTGGGCAACCTGTTCACCTCGATCGTCGGCGGCATGCCGGGCGCCGGGACCATGGGCGCCACCCTGGTCAGCATCAACAGCGGCGGACAGACCCGGCTGTCGGGCCTTCTGGAGGGGATTTTCTCGCTGATCGTGCTGCTGTTGTTCGCCAAGATGATCGGTTGGGTGCCGATTGCCGCCCTGGCCGGCATCCTGATGGTGGTTGCCTACCGCATGTTCGACTGGCACAGCTTTGATCTGCTCAAACAACGCACCACGGCGCTCGACTTTTTTGTGATCACCGCCGTCGTGGTGGTGGCCGTGGCCTTCAATCTGATCGCGGCTGCGGGTGCCGGCATCGGCTTTGCCGTGGTGCTCTTCCTGCGCGACCAGGTGCGCAGTTCGGTGGTGCGGCGGCGGCGTCACGGGGATCGCGTCTCCTCCAAGCGGATCCGCCTTTTGGAAGAGAAGGAGATTCTGGCTGCCAACGGTTCGGTGAGCACCATCGTCGAATTGCAGGGCAACCTCTTCTTCGGCACCACGGATCAGCTGTTCACGAGCCTGGAGCCCGACATCAAGGGGTGTCGTTTCCTGGTCCTCGACATGCGTCATGTGCAGTCGGTGGATTTCACCGGCATCCGCATGCTCACCCAGATCGGCGCCATGCTGCGCGAACGCGAGGCGCTGTTGATCTTCAGCGACCTGCCCACCTCCCTGCCGACGGGCCTGGACCTGAACACCTATTTTGAACAGACCGGCCTGCTTTCGCACGGCGACAACATCAAACTCTTCCCGGATCTGGATTCGGCCATGGAGTGGGTGGAGGATTTCCTGATCGAGGAGAACCGCAAGCTCAAATCCGGGGAGACCCGTATGCTGAATTTGAGCGATATGCCGCTGTTGCGCGGTTTGCTCGACGAGGAGGCCTTGAATCTTCTTTTGACCTCTGCCGAGGAACGCGCCTACAACGCGGGCGACAAGGTGTTCAATCGCGGGGACGAGGGGGATGAGATCTTCTTGATCCGGCGTGGTCAGGTACGCATGCTGCTGCCGTTGCCGAGTGGCAAGAGTCACACGATCGCCGTTTTCGGACGCGGCCATTTCTTTGGTGACATGGCCTTTCTGGATCACGGGCACCGCTCGACGGATGCGGTGGTGGATGCCCCGACCGATCTGTACATCATTTCGCGCAAGCGTTTTGATGAGCTGGCCAAGAGCCATCCATTCGTTGGCTATCACTTCTTCAGTCGGTTGGCGCGTGCGTTGTCGCATCGGTTGCGTTTCACCAATGCCGAGTTGATGGCGTTGAAGGAGGCGTGAGGGGGGCAGGTAAAGGTCGCAAGTATCACGGGGGTCCGGGGGCGATTATCGCCCCCGGCAGGGTGTGGGACGGAGTCCCACGACTTTGACTTTGGCGCGCTTTTAAACTGCGCCCAGTTTGGGATATGTATTTTCTTCTGGTAAAAAAGATAGGGTCTGGGATATTTCTCTCCCAGACCCTATCTTTTTTAATAAACCGCACCTGTTTTGGGATGCGTAGTTTTTCGCAAGGCTGCGTGCAAGATGCGGGAGTCGTTTCCAAAAAGCAAAAAACGGCTCCCGCGAAGGCGGCGCGCGGCGCATTTTTCTAGAAAAGGCGCGAAAAATGCTTCTTTTGAAGAGCGCGCTAAAGTCAAAGTCAAAACCCTGGGAGATGAATCTCCCAGACCCTCTCTTTTTTTTACTAAACCGCAACCATCACGGGATGCGTAGTTCCATTAATAGGGGTCCAGGGGGATTATCCCCCTGGTGGGATCCAAGGGCGAAGCCCTTGGGACTTTGTTTTTGACTTTAGCGCGCTC
>JAMOBI010000111.1:0-14240 GCA_039908105.1 Magnetococcus sp. YQC-9 | reverse complement strand
TCTGGCGAAGCCTTGGGCTGTTCTCGCGCCGGCTCGATACGCACTGAAGCGGCAACACCCGACGGTCTGGCCTCCGTCAGGCGTCCCTTGTCCGCCGCCGGTTTGACCACCAACCGCGCTTCGGGCACACTCTCCGGCTGAGGCTGCTGGGGTTGAGGCTTGGCCTCGGTCGCTGCTTCGGCTTGTCGGGCCAGCCGCTGCTCGGCTTCCAAGCGTTCGGCTTCCAGGCGGCGACGCTCGGCATCCTCCCGCTCCCGGCGCTCGGCCTCCAGACGTTGGGCCTCCAGCCGTTCCCGCTCGGCCTGTTCCTGTGCCAGGCGCTCCCGCTCGACCTGTTCGCGCGCCAGACGCTCCCGCTCCTGCTGTTCCTGGAACGATTGCCGCTCCGCCGGTGTCATCGGCGTCAAGATCTGGTGCTTGCGATCCTTGCCGGGATCTGGTGGCGGCACGGATGAGGCGCCCACACCGGCCCGAGACTTCTCCCGGACCTCGGACGCATCCTCCCGTATCGCGTCCAGCGTCTCGCCCTCCTCGCCAGACCCCTTCACGAAGGTCCGCTTTTTGCGCACCTCCACGACCACACTCTTGCTGCGGCCATGGGAGAAGTTCTGCTTGATGGAGCCTCCCTCCACCGTTTTGCGCAGCACAATACGGCGCGGCGCCTTTAAGGTCAGCCGGGTCCCTTCACCATCGCCATCGTTGTCATTCAAGTCGCTCAACAGAACCTTCTCCACCCATGCAATACCCATCGGTATTGTGATTGATTGCCTCTTCCCTTCTTGCATGAAACGTACGTCTTTTAATCTTCTTTATTAGTGCGTGAAACTCCACCATCGGGCGGCATCAACGCGAATTCGTGCACCCACTCCCGCATGCAGTACGACCACCACCACCACCGGTCGACCGGACCACAAGGCGTCCAACCGTTCCCCTCCGGGCACCCGCACGATCTCGACGCCACCCTGTTCGGCCCCCGGAGGCGCCAGTCGCTCCTGCACTCCTTCGGCATCTTCGGCCAACAGGATCAACGGTTTTGCGCCGCGACGGATCCACTCCTCGGCCTCGCGCAACCCAACCCGGCAGCCGCCGGTACGCCGCGCCAAGCCAATCCCGTCGAGCAGTCGCTGCTCCAGGCCGCGCGCCAACCGCTCCAGCACCACTTCAATCGACTCGCGACCCATTTTATGCCGGGTCAAGAGCGCCGTCACCCGCTTTCGGTCCGGCAGCACATGAATGCCGCGTCCTGGCAAACGAGCCGCCACATCCTCGACCAACCCACCGGTCGGGGCGACCACGAAGCGCAACAACTGCTCCTTGGGTCGACGGTTGCGGGTGATCGCACAGCGCCGCCAGGGCGAATCGCGCTCCTCCCGATCGTCTGTCCGGGATGCGGCCCGCTCCACGCCTTTTTTCGCCGATCCAACCTGCGACTCCGTGGTCGCGACCATCCCGGCTTGCAAATCGGTCGCCGCACTCTTGCCGGTCGACAACTCCGCCGCGTTCGACTTGAGCTGCGAACGGGACGGATTCACGCCGCGACGCCCTTTTTGGCGTTTTCGATCGGTAGCAGCGGCACTGCCCCGCTGCGCGCCCTCTGCGGCGCTCACCTCACTCCTCGAACCAGCCAGCCAATTCGCGCGCCTGGAGAATCACCCGTTCCACCTCCTTGCGGCTCAAGCCATTGCCGAGCATCTCCAACAGCTCGTCGGCAGCCAGATCGGCCAGATCATCCAACTGGGTGATCCCCTTTTCGGCAATGGCGATCACCATGACATCGGTCAGGCCGCGCAATTGAGAGATGCGCGGATCGATCAACAGGGCCGCCTTGCGCTCCTCGTTCTCGAGAGCCGAGTGCAACAATTGATCGCGCGCCCGGGTGCGCAGTTCGCGGGCGATCTCTTCGTCGAAGCCGTCGATGCTGGCCAACTCCTCCAGCGGCACGTAGGCCACCTCCTCCAAGGTCGTGAACCCTTCCTGAACCAGCGAGGTGGCCACCTCCTCATCCAGATCGAGCCGCTCCATGAACTCGCGCGCAATGACACCGAACTCCTCGACGCGGCTTTCGGCCTCCTCACGCTCGGTGATGATGTCGATCTTCCAGCCGGTCAGCTCCGAGGCCAGACGCACGTTCTGTCCGCGTCGTCCGATGGCCAAAGAGAGTTGATCCTCGTCAACGATCACCTTGATGCGGGTTTCGTCCTCGTCCATCACCACCTTCATCACCTCGGCGGGTGCCAAGGCGTTGCAGACGAAAACCGCCGGATCCGAGGACCACTCGATGATGTCGATACGCTCGCCCTGGAGTTCGGTGACCACCCCCTGGACGCGCGAGCCGCGGATGCCGACGCAGGCGCCGACCGGGTCGACATGCGCATCGTTGGAACGCACCGCGATTTTGCTTCGGAAGCCTGGATCGCGCGCCACGGCGCGGATTTCGACGATGCCGTCGTAGATCTCCGGCACCTCCATTTCAAAGAGTTTGGGCACCATCTCCGGCGCGGTGCGCGACAGGATGATCTGCGGGCCACGCTGCACGTCGCGGATTTCGTGGATGTAGGCGCGGATACGATCGCCGGGGCGGTAGTGTTCGCGGAAGAGCTGATGTTCGTGCGGCAGGAAGGCGGCGGCGCGTCCCAGATCCACATAGATGTTGTTGCGCTCGACCCGTTTGACCAGGCCATTGACCAGCGTCCCCTTGCGATCGATGTATTCGCGATAGACGCTGTCGCGCTCGGCCTCGCGCACCTTTTGAACGATCACCTGCTTGGCGGTCTGGGCCGCGATGCGCCCGAAATCGATCGGCGGCAGCGGCTCGGCGAGAAAATCGCCGATTTTGGCGGCTGGATTGAGTTTCTGGGCCTCGGAGAGCAGCATGTGGGTATCCGGACCCTCGTAGCCCGGCGTCTCCTCGCTCTCGACCACCTCGCGCAGTTGATTGAGCTTGAATTCGCCGGATTTGCCCTCGAAGGTCACCTGGATATTCTTGTGCGCACCGTACTTGCGTTTGGATGCGGTACGGATGGCATCCTCCATGGCCTCGATGACGATCTCGCGGGGAATCCCCTTCTCCCTGGCGAGCTGTTCGGCGATCTGCATGATTTCAACACTCATGAACGACACCCGTCTTGCGTTGGCTAAAAATCGAAATCCAGATGGGCCTTGCCGATCAGCCGGAAGGGGATGCGCTGCTCGTTCTCTCCCACCCGCAGCAGCACCTCTTCCCCATCCATGCCTGACAGCGTACCCCTGTACGATCTGCGGTTGGCTCCACGCGCCGGCTTGCGGCTGTTCGTGCCGCCAGCGGGAGCTCCCGCCTCCGCGTTTTTCTCTTCCATCCCCTCTCCGGGTAGAGGCTCTAAAGCGGCGTGAATCACCGCAAGCCTGCCGGCAAAACGCACGAAATCCTCGCGTTTTTTCAAGGGGCGGGTCAATCCCGGCGACGAGACCTCCAACCGGTAGCGTCCCGGCATGAGGTCGTGCAGATCCAGCAGGCCCGACAACCGATCACTGACCGCCTCGCAGTGGACGATCTGCAATCCGCCCTCCACCCGGTCGAGAAAGACCCGGATCAGGCGTCCCCCGGCTTCGGAGGCCAACTCCAGATCGACCAGTTGGCACCCCTCGGCCTCGGCAGCCTCGCTTGCCAGCTGTTCGAGCCGCGCCGGCAGGGCGGTCGCATGGATGTGCGTGGAGTCGGTCAAGCGAAAAGGCCTTCCATTCAATATCAAACCCATCCAAATCGGACAAACGGAATACCTGTCCGGATTCGTGCAGGCAAATCAGGCAGCGCCCGGCCAGTGTGCAACCAAAGCCGATCCAGCCGCCCTGATCGCGCGATTCACCAGGGTCAAAAAACCAAAAAAGCCGGCTAAGCCGACTTTTCCCACCCCTCCAGCGAATCAGTCGTTGGTCACTATAGGACCATTCCACTCAAAAGCCAAGGATAACCGAAAAAATTGTTCCCGGCAAGCGTGTTGCGCACAGCCTTCTTTCAGCTGTTGCGCCCTTTAACGATAACACATAAACCAAAAAGAATAAAATTTAGAGACGGCTCTATTATATGAAGTTATTTTTTATACAATCCAAAATTTGGAAAATTTTTTACAGTAGCGTTATAAGCATCATCATCAATTTTTTTATATCCACCTCATTGGGCAATCTGAGTCGATCTTGGTTATTCTTGAGTATCCATTGCAGAATATTCTGAGTCCGGACAAGATCATATCTTAGATTGACTATTTCATCAAGAATATTTACACCGCCTACATATATACTCATCGACATCATCCTATATTTGTAACTATTTATTTAAGAGGCCAATATACACCTGCAAAAAAGAGAACAATACTGACAATAATCGTAATTACAAACCTGATATCTCTATACCATTTATCTTTTTCTTGGTATGGAAAGTAAGTTTTATTCCCGCAACCACATTCAACAACACTTCCAAAAGAGACCTCCCCCTCCCTAACATTCATTTTGTTTTTGCAGCCAGGGCAATCAAATGTAATTACTGGCGTTCTAACAAAGCTATACGGTCTTGCTTGTGATGCAACGACAATGATCTGATTTTCCATATTACAATTTCGCCATACTATAATATTGTTTTTGATATTTATTAATCTACAAATTATGTTAATTATTTTAAAAGCAAAAACTAAACCAACAATCTATGTTATTTATAATTATATCTTATCACTAAAATTCTTCATACGTAAAATTTTTGTATGTGCCTCATCCCAACAAACATAATTCAATAATTGAAATATGGGTGTGTTTTGAAAATCCATCAATATTTTTTAGGATATTAAACCGCAACCATCACGGGATGCGTAGTTCCATTAATAGGGGTCTTGCGAAAAATGCGCCGCGCGCGGCCTTCGTGAGCGTCGTTTCCGCTTTTTGGAAACGACGCTCACATCTTGCACGCAGCCTTGCAAAAAACTACGCATCCCAAAGCAGGTGCGGTTTATGTATGATTCTCTTTTGTCAATTCCGACAAAATTACCCGACTCGCCATGAAGTCTGATCCATGCTAGCATGTCATTATGAACAGCAAGCACCGTCAAACCCTGCAAGCGATCTTTGCGACCCCTGTTCCCGTCTCCTTGGAATGGGTGAGGATCGAGTCGCTGTTCTTGGCACTCGGAGCTGAAATGATCGAGGGCAGTGGTTCACGGGTGGGATTCAAACTGCGCGGGGAGCGCGCCGACTTTCATCGACCTCACCCGGGCAAGGAGCGCCATGACCCCCATGATGTACCAAGGGTATGCAAGCCACATCGAGTACAGCGATGAGGACGGTTGTTTTGTCGGTCGGGTTTCCGGCATTCGCGCCCTGATCACCTTTCACGGTGAATCGGTCATCGAGGTGCGGCACGCCTTTCAAGAAGCCATTGATTTCTATCTGGAGAGCTGTCGGACACGCGGTGAAACTCCGGAGAGCCCCTCCTCGGGTCGGATCCAGGCCAAGGTTGCCCCGGATCTGCATGCCCGCGCCCTCTGGCTTGCCAAACGGCGGGGAAAAAGCCTCAACCAGTTCGTCACCGAAGCCCTGGAGCGGGCCGTGCTGGCCGACTGATCCCCCCTGTTCCACGGGTGGGGGTGAGGGGGTTCTCCCCCCATCATGTCAATTTCAGATACAACCCAATCCCCATCGATCGGCATGATGGACCGTTGAAATCAGCCGCGATGCGCCTATACTGGATCACCCGTCAGGCTTGCTGACACGGGCTGGCCGGATTGAATGAGAATAATTATTATCTGCTTTTTATTTGGAGGGAGAACATGCACGCGATTCGGACCATTGGCATCATCCAAACTCTGACCCTGGCTCTGACCCTCATGATCGGCACGGCGCAGGCCGCTGATCCGCCGCAAGTCCCGACCACGCCGCCCGCTGGGGTCAAACTGGTTGAGGCCGAGGAGGTGCAGAAACTCCAGGCCGCAGGCGCGATCCTCGTGGATGCGCGCAAGGCTGCCGAGTTTGTCGATGGCAGCATCAAGGGGGCGATCTCCGTGCCCTATGATCCGGAAACCAGTGCCAAGGATGCCAGTTTCGACTCCACCAAGGACAAGTACGACTTGAGCAAGATGCCGGACAAGGAGAAGAGCTACGTGGTCTTCTGCAACGCGGCCAGCTGCTGGAAATCCTTTAAGCTGGTCTCTGTGATGGCCCGCGAGGGGTACAAGCATCTCTTCTGGTATCGCAACGGCTTTCCGGACTGGAAGGCGCGTCAGCTGCCGATCGAGTGATGCGCGGACTTCGACTCCAAGGAGTGGCACACCATGATCTATACCCAAAAATCGCCGGCACTGCTGATCATCGGCCTCATCATCCTGCTCTGGGGTGGCCTCAACCACCTCGGTGCGGTGGATGGGCTGCAATCCTCGCTGCAACAGGCGGCTTTCAAGGATCACGTCACGGTCAAGGAGAAGTTTGAGGCCGAACTGCGCGTGGCCACCGAACAGGCGGCAGCGCTCAAGAAACCGGCCCCCTCCATGACCATGCCGAAATCCAAGTTCGATGGCGAGAAGGCTTTTCAGGCCAAGCTCTCCTTCATTTTCGGCGGCGCCTTCACCCTGATCGGTCTGTTTATCCTGCTTTGGAATCCCAAACCCGGCCATCTCGATTACATGGTCTCCACGATCCCTGGGGTGGGCTTCATCATGCTCATCGCGCTCCTGGTCCGCTGGGGGCTTGATCCGCTGTTTGCCAACTGGGGCAAGGCGGTCAAGGATGCCGGCACCCTCTCCTGGGACTTCGCCAAGATCTTCAACCTCAATTACGTGGTTCTGGGAATCTTGATCGGCATTTTCGTGGTCAACGTGCTCAAAATCCCGGCCTGGGCCGCCAACGGCGTGCGTCTTTCGCGCCTGTTCTTGAAAACCGGCGTGATTTTGCTCGGCACGCTCTACAGTGCTGCCGAACTGGCGCAACTGGGTGCGTTGAGCGTGGTTTTGATCGGCATCTTTGTGCTCGGCTCGGTCGGCATCGTGCTTTTCATGGGCAAGCGGATGAAGGCCGACAACTCGATGACCGGTGTGCTGTCCGCCGGCATGGGGGTGTGCGGGGTCTCGGCCACCGTGGCCTCGGCGCCGGTGGTGCAGGCCAAGGCCGCCGAGATCGCCTACACCATCGGCACCATCCTGGCCTGGGGGGTGATGTGCATGTTCATCTTCCCCACCATTGGCCATCTCTTCCACATGACCCCGGTACAGTTCGGCGCCTGGGCCGGAACCGGCATTCTCAACTCAGCCCAGGTGGCCGGTGCTGCCCTCGCCTTTGATCCGGACGGGATCGAAACCTTGAAGGTCGCGGAGATCTTCAACATCACCCGCGTGCTGTTTTTGCCGATCATCGTCTTGTGGCTGGCGGCCTGGTATGTCAGAAACGAGGAGAGCGCCACCCAGGTCGATCTGGTTCATGTTCTGGTGAGCAAATTTCCGATCTTCGTGCTTGGTTTCATCTTCATGTTCGCCTTGAGTTCGTTCGGACTCTTCGCCCCGGCGGATCACTATCAGGGGAAGTTTTTCAGCGGCGACAAGGTGAAGGAGGAGAAGCTCCTCAAACCCAAGCAGGTGAAACTCCTCGAAGGGGAGCTGACCAAAATGCGTTCGCCGGAGGAAAAAAAGGCGCTTGCGGATTTGATCGCCAATCGCAAGCTCACCTCGCGCGCTCAGGACGACCTCCTGAAGGCCTCAGCCCGGAATCCACAGCTCGACAATGCCACCAGGGGGATTCTGGAGAACGCCAGCAAGGCGGCTTGGCACGACTCACCGGTCATCAAGGCGTTTCGCGACTGGATCGCCTGGCTGTTCGCTCTGGGTCTGATCGGCCTGGGCATGCAGATCACCGGCAAGGCGATCCGACAAGCCGGAGGCACCCCGCTGGTGATCGGTTCGGTGGTCGGCTTGATCAAGGCGGTGGGTTCATTGATCGTGGTATTGATCTTCATCTCTAAAACGGTATGAGGTGCTGGCATGCAACCCAACTCGTTTGATCGCGGATCGGCGTTATCGATCTTTAAAAGCGATCGTCTGGAAGATGTCGCCGCGCTGGTGGCGGCCTTGGTCATCGCGTTGAGTGTGCTGGTGGTGATCGGTCATGGGTGATGAGGCGCTGGCGCCCTCTTTCACCAATCTGGAAGAGGGCGCTGTCGTGTTGTTGGCCCATCATGGCACGCCGGGCGCACGCTGTGCCGAAGTCCTGGCCTTGCGCATGGCCGCTCTCATGCGGGCACGGGTTTGTCATCTGCTGGTGGTCCCGGAGTTCTGGGACGGGATGATGGGCGATGACTGGCTGAACAATGCCGCCACGCGCGATACCTTTGGCCAGTATCTGGAGAATCTGTTGTCGCGTGAGGCCCAGGAGGTGGTAGCCGGCGTGCGGGGGCGTTGTCAGGCGCTGGATCTCGGTTATGAGGCCGTGCTGCGGCACGGGGATCCGACTGAGGTGATCGTGCGGGTTGCAGCGGAGCTTCGACCCGCGTTGTTGGTGATCGGGCCGCGCAGGCCGGGCGGCATGCCGGGGTTTCGGGACCGGTTGCGCATCGAGAGATTGTTGCGGGAGGCAGCTGTGCCGGTGGTGATGGCGCCAAAGAGTGGAGTGGCGTGCGATTAAACCGCCCCCAGCTTGGTATGTGTCGATTTTTCTGGTAAAAAAAAGAGAGGGTCTGGGAGATTCCTCTCCCAGGGTTTTGCTTTTGACTTTGATTTTAGCGCGCTCTTTCAAGAAGCATTTTTCGCGCCTTTTGCGAAAAATGCGCCGCGCGCCGCATCTGTGCCCGAGTCGTTGCCGTTTTTTGGCAACGACTCGGGCGAATTTGCTCACAGCGCCGGGGTGCTTTGTCCACGCCAATGAAGTCATAAAAGAGCCGCCTTTGGCGGCCTGAAGGCGCGATAAAGACAAAAGCAAAGTCAAAAACAAAACCTTGGGGACTTTGTCCCCAAACCCCTACCGGGGGCGGTAATCGCCCCCGGACCCCCGTATTTGATTGGAATCCTGAATCGTCACCGCATCACCGCCACGATCCCGCCGGAATCGGCTTGGCGATCAAACGCCGCAACCGCTCCAAAAACAGCTCCCTGGGAATCGGACGGGCACCAAAACGGCTTAAATGATCGGTGGACACCTGACAATCGATCATCTCAATCCCCCGCTCCACCAAACGCCGTATCAGCAACACGAACGCCACCTTGGAGGCATCGTCACTCACCGAGAACATCGACTCGCCAAAAAAGACCGCACCCAACGCCAAACCATACACCCCGCCGGCCAATACCGGCTGATCGTTCGTCTCGTCGAGCAACCACGCCTCTGCCGAATGAGCCAGACCGAGCCGGTGCAGTCGAATGAAGGCCCGCTCCATCTCGTGGGTGATCCAGGTGCCGCTCTCTTCGCGCGCCGCCGCACAGGCACGGATCACCCGGTCAAAGGCGCAATCGAAGGTGACGGTGTAGATGCCACGCTTGAGCGTCTTCTTCAGGCTGTGCGAAATGTGCAGATCCGCCGGTTCGAGCACCACGCGCGGATCCGGACTCCACCAGAGGATCGGCTCGCCCTTGGAGTACCACGGGAAAATCCCCCCGGCATAAGCGGCCACCAACCGCCGGGGCGACAGATCCCCGCCCACGGCCAACACCCCCTCGGGCTCGGCGAGACTCGGATCCGGGAAATAGGGTTCGGGCTGCAATCGGAAGATGGGCATGCGATCAATGCGCCTCGGCCCAGTTGGCGCCCACCCCCATGTCCACCTTCAAGGGGACCGTGAGATTCATCGCCTGCTCCATGGCCTCGCGGGTGATCTCTTTCACCTTTTCCAGCTCAGCCTCGGGCACCTCAAGCACCAGTTCGTCGTGCACCTGGAGAATCAGACGGCTCTGCAAACGGGCGGCGCGCAGGGCGTGATGCAGACGGATCATCGCCAGTTTGATCAGATCGGCTGCCGAGCCTTGCAACGGCGCGTTGATGGCCGTCCGTTCGGCCAGTTCACGTAAATTGCGGTTGGTGTGATCGATATCGGCGACAAAACAGCGCCGTCCGCCCAGGGTTTCGACATAGCCGTGCTCGCGCGCGAAGCGAATGGTCGCCTCCATGTGGGCCTTCACCCCGGCGTAACGCTGGAAGTAGAGATCCATGTAATTGAACGCCTCGCCCACCGAAATCCCCAACCGTTTGGCCAGACCATAGGGGCTCATGCCGTAGATCAGACCAAAATTGATCGTCTTGGCCAAGCGGCGCGCCTCGCCATCCACCTGGTCCGGATTTGTGCCGAAGAGCTCGGCAGCGGTAGCGGCGTGGATGTCCAACCCCTGTGCAAAGGCGGCCTTCAAACGTGGGATGTCGCCGAGATGGGCCAGAAGGCGCAGCTCGATCTGGCTGTAGTCTGCCGAGAGCAACAGCGCTCCAGGGGGGGCGATGAAAGCGGCGCGGATCGCCTTGCCCTCCGGACGGCGCACCGGGATGTTCTGCAGATTCGGATCCGAGGAGGAGAGCCGTCCGGTCAGGGTCGCGGCCTGATTATACTGGGTGTGGATCCGCCCGGTTTTCGGATCGAGCTGGGCGGTCAAGGCATCGGTATAGGTTGATTGCAGCTTGGTGAGACCGCGATACTCCAACACCACACCGGGCAGTTCGTGTCCCTCCTCGGCAAGCCTGGTCAGCACTTCGACATCGGTGGAAAAACCGGTCTTGGTGCGCTTGCCGCCTTTGATCCCCATGCGTTGAAACAGGATCTCCCCGAGCTGCTGGGTGGAGTTGATATTGAACTCCGAGCCTGCCAGGGCGTGAATCTGACGGGTCAACTCCGCGCGGCGCACGGCAAAATCGGCGGAGAGTTTTTCGAGTGCCGCCCGATCGATCAGGGCGCCGGCCAACTCCATCTCGCCCAAAACCGGGATCAGGGGTCGTTCGACCATCTCATAGAGTTGCGTCAGGGAGGGGAGTTTGGCCAGGCGTGGAATCATGCGTTCGGCCAGCAACCAGGCGATCTCCGCATCTTCGCAGGCGTAAGGGGTGGCAGCAGAGAGCGGCACCCGATCGAAGGTGACCTGCTTTTTGCCGATACCGGCCACCTCTTTGAAGGTGATGGTCTGGCGACCCAACTCCGCCAGGGCCAGGGCATCGAGATTGTGGCGCCGCTCCTGGCCGTGCAGCAGCCCGGAGGTGAGCATGGTATCGCAAGCGATTCCGGCCAGGGTGATGCCGTAGCGGCGCAGAATGGCGTACTCGAACCGGATGTTCTGGCCATGCTTGGCGATGCGCGCATTTTCCAACAGCGGCTTGAGATCGGCCAGCACCCGCTCTCGCCCCAGTTGCCCATCCGGCACGGCCTCGGGCTGATGACCAACCGGGATGTAAAACGCCTCATCGGCTCGCCAGGAGATCGACAAACCGACCAGTTCGGCCTGGGAGGGGTCAAGTCCCGTGGTTTCGGTGTCGAGGGCGAATGCGGAACGGGCGCGCAGACGCTTGAGAAATGCGCTCCAGGCCGCCTCCTCAACAATGGCTTGATAACCGCCGGGTTCCGGCTCGTTCCCCTCCGGGAGGGCGGCGGCTTGCGGCTCGTTTACGCTCTGGATGGACTCCGGGGACTCCGGGGCCTCCGCACTCTCCGGGGTCACCGGTCGCGCCGGCGCCCAGCGATCCAGATCGCGCAGCTCCCCCAACAGCTCCATTTCGGTCAAAAGGGTTTTTAGAGCCACACGATCCGGAGCGCCGGGCTTGAGCGCTGCGGGATCGAACGGCAGCTCCACCCGATCATCGACTGTCACCAGTTGCAGCGAGAGGCGCGCCAACCGGGCGCTCTCCGGATCCGCCAGCGTGTAACGCAGCGCCGGACGGCTCACTTCGTTGACGCGGGAAAACAGCGTCTCCAGATCGCCGAACTGCCCGATCAATCCAGAGGCCAGCTTCGGTCCCACCCCCGGCACACCGGGCACGTTGTCCGAGGCATCGCCCATCAGGGCCATGGCCTGGGTGAGCTTTTCCGGTGGCACCCCCCACTTTTCCACCACCTCGGCGGCGCCGATCCACTCCCCCTTGACCGGATCGAAAATGCGGATCCTCTCTGTCACGATCTGCGAGAGATCCTTGTCCCCGGTGACCACCGCCACCTCCCAGCCGGCCCGTTCGGCAGCGCGTGCCAGCGTGGCGATCAGATCGTCGGCCTCGTAACCGCTCTTCTCGAAGAGCGGCAGGTTCCAGGCGCGCACCAGCTGGTGGATCACCGGCAGCTGCACGCGCAACTCGTCGGGCATCTCCTTTCGGTTCGCCTTGTAGGCCGGGTAGATCTCGTGCCGGAACACCGGACCCCCGGCATCGAACACCATGGCCAGGTATTCCGGCTTGTGATCATGCACGACCTTGCGAATCATCTTCAGGAAGCCGAAAATGGCATTCGTCGGAAAGCCATCGCGTCGGGCCAGATTGCGGACGCCGTAAAAGGCCCGGAACAAAAAACCGGAGCCATCCATCAAAAACAGCCGGGGAGTCGTCATGAAGTCCAGTTCATCCTCCATCGAAAACCAACGCCGATCCAATGGCCACGCTGCGCATGGCCGGATGTGGTCACCTGTTCTGCTCATCGTGGTGCTGCTCGTTGCCACCAGCCAGATCGCCCTGGCCGCCGAGGCCCGCAAAGAGGGCCACCCCATGCCCGCCAAAGGGCCGTTGGTCTCGGAGTTGCGCGAGGAGATCGATCCCGACAAGCCGGGACATGTCACCGTCATCCGCAAATACGAGGATGCGCAGGGCAATCAGGTGCGCGAATTCAGCTCGCAGGGTGCGATCTATCAGGTTCAGGTCATTCCCGCCAACGGTCCGACCTACTATCTCATCGATCCCAACGGGGACGGCCTGTTCGAGAAACTCAATGCCGAGCATGAACCGATGATCATGGTCCCGCAATGGGTCTTCTTCCGCTATTGATCCGGACCGTCTGACCGTTCTCGCCGCCGTTGTCCGCTCCTGCCCGCCGTTGGCCGATCGCCGGATTCTACGCCTGCTACTTCGCGGTGGTGGGCGTCTGGATTCCCTATTGGCCGCTCTATCTGGCCAATCTGGGCCACGGCGCCCAAACCATCGGCATCTTGACCGCCTTGACCCAGTGGATCCGCATTCCGGCCCCGCCCCTTTGGGGGCAGGTGGCCGATCGCGGCGCGCGTCATCGGGTGATCATCGCCACCAGTTTTGGTGCGCTGATCGCTTTTTCGCTCTATTTTCTCGACTCCAGCCTGCTTTGGATCTTCGGGGTCACCGTCCTCTACAGCATTTTTCACACCGGCCCTCTCTCATTGGTCGATGCCACGGCCATGGAGGCGTCGATCACCCACCACTGGGATTACGGTCGGGTGCGGTTGTGGGGCTCGTGGGGGTTCATCGTCTGTGCACTCGGCGGTGGCCCGTTGAGCGACCGGCTCGGTCTGGGGAGCATTCCGGTGCTGATCGCCCTGCTGTTGGCCTTGACCCTGCTGTGCACCCTCTGGTTACCCCGTTCGCCGGCACGGCACGGGGTACGTCTCCCCTTCTCCACCCTGTTCGCCCGAACGGAGGTGCGTTGGTTCTATTTCAGCGCCACCATGATGCAGTTCTCCCACGGCGGCTATTATGGTTTCATGTCCTTGCATCTGCAACAGCAGGGCTTCACGCGCACCACCATCGGGTTGCTCTGGGCGGTCGCGGTTCTGGCCGAGGTGGTGTTGATGAGCCGTTCGCGCTCCCTGCTCGGGCGTATCGGCGTAGCCCCGTTATTGACGCTTTCGTTGTTGGTGGCCACGGTGCGTTGGTCGATTTACGCCTGCACGGTGGATTTGGTCTGGTTGATCGGGGCGCAGATGATGCACGCCTTCACCTTCGGGGCGTTTCATGTGGCTTCGGTGCGACGTGTGCATGATCTGGCCCCGGAGGCCGCGCGTGGGGTGGCGCAGGGGTGGTTGGCAGCGCTCTCTTACGGGGTGGGTGGGGGCATGGGGATGGCGATTTCCGGGGTGGTGTTGGAGCATATCGGTTATCCGGCGATGTTTTTGATTCTGGCGACGGCGGCGGGGGTGGGGAGCGTGGCGGCGTGGCGGGCCCAAAACTGATGACACCAAACCCCACCCAACCTGAAACGCATCGTTACTGGTGAAAAAAAAGAGAGGGTCTAATGGTATGGTCCGCCCCGCTCCAAACGGCAGCAGTGTGCCACGGCATCGAAATGTGCCAAGATGGAGCTGATATCAACCATCAAATAAGGA
>JAMOBI010000110.1:0-15342 GCA_039908105.1 Magnetococcus sp. YQC-9 | reverse complement strand
AATCATAGGCCGAATATATGGATGCAACTTTTCTCTGGTTGACTCGGTGAAAATTTTTCCTTGCAAAGCGGGGCGGACCATATATGGGAGATTCATCTCCCAGGGTTTTGCTTTTGACTGTAGCGCGCCCTTTTCAAGAAGCCTTTTTTCGCGCCTTTTGCGAAAAAAGGCGCCGCGCGCCGCCTTCGCGGGCGTCGTTTCCGCCTTTTGGAAACGACGCCCGCATCTTGCACGCAGCCTTCCAAGAAAAACACCCATCCCAAAATGGGTGCAGTTTAGAATTAAACAACCGGATTCACCAGAACCACCAGGTCGGAGTAGCCTCTTAAAACCGAATCCGTGGTCAACAGGTAGGCAGGCAGGAATTGGGCCTGGGCCACCAGGATCCGGTCAAAAGGATCGCGATGATGCCAGGGCATGGTGGCGATGGGATAGCAGTGATCGCTCTGGATGGCCAGCTCGGTAAACCCGGTCTCCAAGGCCAGCGCATGGATCTCCTCGGGCCGAAAGGTAAATCCCTGCCGCTGCAATGCGTACTTGATGGCGATCTCCCAGATGCTGGCCGCGCTGAAAAACACCTCGTTGCGTGGCTGGCTCAACCATGTCTGCACTTCGGCAGGCAAACGCTCCGGCGCCATGACGGCCATCAACAGGATATTGGTATCCAGCAGATAGGCACGCCGGGACATGGGTTACGCCCCCTGTTCGAACATCGTCTGAATCTCCTGGGCGTGCAGCGTATCGAACCCTTCGGGCAGGGTGAATTTTCCCTTGCCAAGCCCCAGAGTGCGCGGACATTCATGGGGGATGTCCAAAGACACCAGTCGTGCCACGGGTTTGCCGGCACGGGCGATGATAATCTCTTCCCCGGTTGCCACCCGGTCCACAAAACGAGAGAACTGGGTTTTGGCCTCATGAATGTTGATGGTCTGCATATACGCCTCCTGTGGAGTGATAACGGACTGGACTAAGCTTAGTCCGATTCCATAGAACAATGCAAGCTGCATTTGATCTGTCCGATCCCGCCCGTCTGTCAAAAGGCATGGCCGCTCTGCAAGCAATCCGGCAAATTCCCTTGCCTTCCGGCAAGCAATCTTGCAAGCTGCGTGATCTGCCGGCTGGCATCACTCCCAGAATCATCGTCGTCGGCGCCGCAGGCCGCATGGGTCGCATGCTGATCCAGGCCATCCAGGACCGCGCTGCCAACGCCCGTCTGGTGGCCGCCAGCGAACACCCCGCCTCCCCGTTCCTCGGCCAGGACGCCGGAGAGTTGGCCGGCGTCGGCAAACTGGGCGTGCTGATCGCCTCGGAGGCGAGCGATGCGTTCCAGCCTGGCCGCGTGGTGATCGATTTCACCCGCCCGGAGGCAACCCTTGCCCATTTGGAGATCGCCATCCGGCAAAAATGCCCGATGATCATCGGCACCACCGGTCTGGATGCCGCCGGGGTTCAGGCGATCCAACAGGCGGCCACCACCATCCCGATCGTCTTTGCCCCCAACTTCTCGGTGGGTGTCAATCTGATGTTCCGTCTGGCCGCCGAAGCCGCGAAACTGCTGGGCGAAACGGTCGATATCGAGATCATCGAAGCCCACCACCGCCACAAGGTCGATGCCCCGTCCGGCACGGCTCTGGGAATCGGCAAAGCGATCGCTGCAGCTTTGGAACGCAATCTGCAAGAAGTCGCCGTGTATGGCCGTGAAGGACATACCGGAGCCCGTGACCGCCAGACCATCGGCTTTGCCACGGTGCGCGGCGGGGATATCGTCGGGGATCACACCGCGCTCTTCGCCGGAGAGGGCGAACGGCTTGAAATCACCCATCGCGCCTCCAGCCGCATGACCTTTGCCCAGGGCGCGGTACGTGCCGCACTGTGGGTCGATGGCCAAAAACCCGGTCTGTTCGACATGGGCGACATTCTGGGATTTAAATCCAGCTAGGGTAACGCGTTGATTTGAATGGATCATTAAAACGCGGCCCTCTGGACCGCGTTTTTTTTGTGGAACTATCCGCCAAAACGTGCTGTCATACAGTTATACAAACGAGCGGAATAGACACGATTCAGCCTGTGAAGCATAAATAAGCGTCCATTTAACATCAACCCCAACCCACCATGGAAGGTATCACCACCGTCTCGAAACAATCCCCTCTCGCACCAAACCCTAACAAACGCGAGCGGGTATGAGGCAAAGCGCATCCAAGGACCGCTTATGAAACAAATGCCACAAGGCCTGAATGCACTCTACCTAAAAAAGGAGACTTGAACCATGAACACAACCTACCATCCATGTGCCCAGGATCATCACTACGGACTCTATCAAGGGGCGCACGACCACGTGCACATCGAACTGGGTGACAACGGCTACAGTATCTGCCGCAACGATAACCCCCAGATCGGTGACTGCATCATCGAAGGGATCCCGGAACTCGGCATTGCCCACGAGCTGAGCGAACTGTTGATCGGCGAGTTTGAAACTCGCTTTCTCGATGCCCAACAACGTCCTGGCCTGGTCTTTGGTTGACCCGGCCTGGAACAGCTCTGATTTACATTAACCAATCAAACTGCGCAAGCGCCGCTGTTATCCTCCACAGGCGCTTGCGCATTGTTGTTTCTGCCTCACTTTGCCAATCTTTTCCATCGTTACACCGCTTTTGTTTTGGTATGCGTCGTGGGTCAACAGAACTGATTGGAGAGCCTGGCATGATTCGTTTTTTCACCAGAAAAAACGACACATTCCCAGCCGAGTGCGCTTTAACGAACTCCAGCCCTTGAATCGTTGATCCGGCTTGATCTATAAATCCCGCACAACGCATTGCCGAAGGCATGCATGCCCGTGACAAAAACCCGTGCGACCAAAATCCATGAAGGATTGTTCACTCTGGAACCAACGGCCTATCATCTCCGATTCAATCGGCAAGAGATCAACGAATATTTATGCTTCCCCGTCACCCGAAAGCCAAATCTTTTCTGGATACCGGACTGTTCCAGGAGCTTACCCGCTTTTCTGAACTCGAAGCACGCATCCGTGTTCTGGCCACGCCCGAGGAGCAAAAAGCCGCCTTCGGTGTGTTCATCGAGGGAGTGCTGACCACGCGCACCCTGCACCGGGCAATCGAACTCTGGCCGACCGGCGAGATTCCGCCCGAGGCGCAACGGCGCCTGTCTCTCCCTGGTCGGCTGCCGGGTGCTGACGGGTTGTACCGCTCGCTCGAAGGGGAGATTCACGCCTACCAGTTGTATTTTCGTTTGGATCGGGCCACACCTCTGCCGGATGAAGCGGAACGCTCTCTGCCTTTTGCCGCCCACGCACCGCGCCCGCTGGTGATCACCAACGGTGAACAACTGCCCGAAGCACTGAAAAAGCATAAATGGCTGCACGCGCTGCGCGGCAGCGATCTGGATCGCCTGGAGGCGCGCCACTTTTTGGCTCTGCGTCGTTGGCTGCAAGGGGCCGGTTCCGCCATCGAGCGCCCCCTGACCGCCGCTGCGCACGCCTGGGTGATCGAGCAACTGCAAACCCGCTCCAACCGCGACGAACCGATCGAGCTGCATCTGGCACCAGGCGCCGAGGCGGGGACGCTGGCCCTCAAACTGGCCGTGCGGCTGGGGGCCCGCCGGGTGGTGATCGTGATCCTCCCGGATGTCGAAACGCTGACCCACCTGATCCGGCAGTGGCGCGGACAGCTGGGCTGGGGGGATCTGGCGGTGATGCAGGTGACCGAGGAGCCGGGAAACGCGTTTCAGCCGCTGGAGTTGGATTTCCCCCTCACCCACACCGTGGATGGCATCCGGCGATTTCTTGCCTGGAACCACACCGGCGGACGGGTGATCCTGGCCACACGCGCGGCCATCGGCGTGCTGGGACGGGCGATGATCGGTACACCGCGCGCGGATCTGGTGATCGGTTTCGACACCCTGGCCGACCCCCTGCCGGCAGCCAGACGGATTCATTTCACCAATCCGGTCACACCGAGACCACAGGCAACGGATACGAACGTTGTCATGCCGCTGCCGCGCTCCTGGCGGCTGGTGCTGATACCGACAAGTTCGCCACCACAGACCCTGACAGAACTCGTCACCCGTTTGGAGGGGGAGGCGATCGATCATCTGCTACTCCTGCCCCAACCGGAAGGTCAGAACAGCGACGCCCCCATCCCCGCTCCCGCCGGTTGGAGCCTGTACACCCTGCCGGAAGAACGCTCATTACGGGCACGCGAACCGCTCTTCACCGCCTTTACCCAGGATAAACGGGCCCTGTTGCAGATCCAGCCGGAAAGGTTGGGCCGTTTTCTTCCGCAAGCGGATGGCGTTCTTGTCGGCAAGATACCCAATGCGACGCAACTTGCCACGCTGTTGGAGCCGCTTCTGGCAGCCACCCATTCCGAACAACCGGCCTTGCTGATTTTTCCTTTACCGATTGAGGCGGGCAGACTGACGAACAATCCTCTGGTGTGGGAACTATTGCGGCTGCTTGTCGCCTGGGATGGGACGCTTGCCACGCGCATTCGCGCGGCCATGGAGCAGTTGGGACGCTCCGGAACCTTTGATGCCGAACCGCTGCTGGAGCGGGTGCGGATCCTGCCGGGCGACGGGGTCGGCCTGAACGGTGAAACGTTTGCGACCGCCCTGTTGCAGGCGTTAGGCGATCCGCGTGATCAACGCTATGGCGAGTTGGTCCACTTCTGCCGGCTGCACGGCCATGGCGCGGTGCCGCGCCTCTATCCGGAGGGGCCGGAGTTGGCCGCCTGGGCCGTACAGATGCGTCAGGCGCGGCAACGCGGGCAGCTGGAGCCGGAGTGGAGTGCCAGGCTTGAAAAAATTGGTTTTGTCTGGGATCTGGAGGCGCACGCCTGGGGAGAAGAGCTGGCCCGCTTGCGCCGTTTCATCGCCCGACAGGGTCATGCCCGGATTCCCGGTGATTTCCCGGAGGAACCGGAGTTGGCCATCTGGGCCGAAAAGCAGCGCCAGTTACGCCACAAAGGCAAACTCGCCGAGGAGCGGGTGACCGAGCTGGAACAGCTGGGATTCATCTGGGATCTGGAGGCCTACGCCTGGGGCGAAGAACTGGCGCGCTTGCGCCACTTCATCGACCGGCATGGGGATGCGCGGATTCCCGACCCTTGCCCGGACGATCCGGAGCTTGCGATCTGGGCCGAGAAGCAGCGCCAGTTGCGCAACAAAGGCAAACTCGTCGGGCAACGGGTGGAAGAACTGGACCGGTTGGGATTCATCTGGGATCCGGAAGCGCTCAAGTGGCACGAACTCTGTGCTGCACTGGCCGGATTTTATGCCCGGTTCGGCCACTTCGATCTGCCGAAGGAGTGGCCCGAAGAGCCGGAGTTGCCGGCCTGGGTCAAGGGGGTGCGCACAGCGCGCGAAAAAGGGAAACTCGACCCGGAACGGGTGGCACGCCTGGATGAACTGGGATTCATCTGGGATGCACGCGACGCGGCCTGGGAGGCTCGTTTTGCCGCCCTTCACCATTTTCGGCAGACGCGCAACCACTGCTTAGTGCCGGCCCGCTGGGAGGAGGATCCAGAGCTGGCCCGCTGGGTCGAGCAGCAACGCCGGGAGTATCGCGCCAAGAGTCTTGCGCCCGATCGGATCGAACGCTTAGAGCTTTTGGGCTTTTTGTGGGACTCCAAGGCGATTTTCTGGGAGGAGATGTATGCCGCGCTGACCGAATATCGCGCCAGAAACGGCGACTGTCTGGTGGCCGAGGGGGTGAGCGAGCAGTCGCAGTTGGCCTGGTGGGTGGCCGCACAACGCAAGGCCCGGCTGGCCGGACAGCTCGAAGCAGACCGGGTGGCCCGTCTGGAGGCGATCGACTTTGTATGGGATGCGCAGGAGGTGATCTGGCTGGAGTCGTTCCGAGCCCTGGAGGCCTATCAGGCGCGGTTCAGCCATCTGCTGGTACCCAACGACTGGCCGGAGAATCCGCGCCTAGCCGCCTGGGTGACTGCGCAACGCAATGCGAAAATGAAAGGGCATTTGAGCGAAACGCACGCCGAGCGGTTAAGTGCGTTGGGGATGATCTGGGATCCCAAAGAGGCGGTGGCCGAAGAGATGATGCAGCAGTTGCGTGATTTCCGGCGCCGTTGGACTCTCCGGACCAACCGCGTTTGGGGATGTGGTTGCAGTTCCAGCGACAGGCCAAAAAGGATGGCCAGCTCGATCCGGAACGGGCCAGAAGACTCACCGAGATCGGGGTAATGTGGCGGTGATAAACCGCGCCCAGTTTGGGATATGTAAACCGCAACCATCACGGGATGCGTGGTTCCATTAATAGGGGTCCAGGGGGATTATCCCCCTGGTGGGATCCAAGGGCGAAGCTTTGCGAAAAATGCGCTGCGCGCCGCCTTCGTGAGCGTCGTTTCCGCTTTTTGGAAACGACGCTCACATCTTGCACGCAGCCTTGCAAAAAACTACGCATCCCAAAGCAGGTGCGGTTTGGTTTTTTCTGGTGAAAAAAAAGAGAGGGTCTGGGAGATTCCTCTCCCAGGGTTTTGACTTTAGATTTAAGCGCGCTCTTTCAAAGAAGCCGCGCTCCGCCTTCGCGAGAGTTGTTTCCGCCTTTTGGACACGAAACTCACATCGTGCACACGGCCTGGCGGAAAATGACGCTTTCCAAACTGGTTGCGGTATGGCAAGCAACCAGGGGTGCTTCATGCGCACGCCATGGTCGACTTGTTCCAGACGAATGAGCGAGATATTGAGTTCGGTAACTTATGCAGGCACTGGGTAGCGACGATTCTTGACCGCAAAAGAGTCGGCGCTTGCGGACTACAACTCAATCATACCATCCCTTGCACACATGGCAAAGATGATAAATTTCACAATTGAGTATTATACGTTCAATTGCGTCAACTAAGTTATGGCAGTTTCCGCCAACAATGAAGAAAAACAATCAAAACCAGTGACCTCATTCCATGAACAGGATCACCAAACAGTCTCTATCAGATCCAGAGACCAAAGATGACAGATCAAGCAATATCTTATAAATAAAAGAATTTAACTTTTCTGAATCATCAATAATCAAGAAGGCACGAGGAGGGAATGGTGGGCCTAAGTGGAGTTGAACCACTGACCTCACGCTTATCAGGCGTGCGCTCTAACCATCTGAGCTATAGGCCCTTGCCGCGCAACATCGAGCCTTATAGCCAATCCTCATGCAAAGGTCAAGAGAGGATCTGCATATTCATGCCATTTTTTTGCAAAACAGCACAATCAAGCCGGAAAAGTTTGCTTTCAACCGGCAATTCCAGCTGTCGCCAGAGGAATCACCCCCACTTGCGTGCAAAGATCCTTTCGTTTTGATAACAAAGCAGAGTATCCTTTAAAGTTCAAGCTTCACCTTCAACCTGCAAAGGGTCCTCCATGAAAGCCTTGTCTCCACGCTCCCCCTCTGTTGTGACTGCGTTCATTGGGCGCTTAAGCCTTCAGAAACGGATCATTCTGATCCTGATTCTCTCCATCTTGAGCATCCTGGTGACGAGTATCATCTTCCTGCACGCCAAAAAGGTGGGCATGATCGAGGATCGCCAGACCAAAACCAAGCAGCTGGTGGATACCGCTTTTGATGTACTCCTCTTCTATCATGCCAGGCAGACCGCCGGCGAGATGACCCAGACCCAGGCCCAGGAGGCTGCGAAGGGAATACTGAGAACCTTCAACTATGGGGATCCGGCGCTTGATTATTTCTGGATCAACGACATGACCCCAAAAATGATCATGCATCCCATAAAACCCCAAATGGAAGGTAAGGATATCGGCGATATCAAGGATCACTACGGCAAGTCCTATTTCCTGGAGTTCGTCGATGTCGTCAAAAAGCAGGAGGCCGGATTTGTCTCCTACCATTGGACCAATCCGCAGGAGCCGGACAAACCGAAGTCCAAACTTTCCTATGTGATGGGATTCAAGCCCTGGGGCTGGATCATTGGCACCGGCATCTACATGGACGACGTGGACAAGGCATTTCGTAACGATTTGATCACGCTGGTTGAAGAGCTTGTTATCATCCTGATCATTTTGATCGTCATGTCGCTGTTGATCGCCAAGACCATTCTTCATCAGGTCGGTGGCGACATTCATCTGGTGGTTGATACCGTGCGCCGTCTGGCCGATGGGGACATGACCATCCGTATCCGCAGCAAAGGAGAGGAACCAACCGGCATTGCCCATGCTGTTAATCGTCTGGCCGACCGGCTGGAAAAGATCATGCGCATCATCAACATGCACTCGGGCGGCATCACCGCCTGTGTTGCTGAGCTGATCAAGATCCGCGATCAGATCGGTTCCGACGCGCGCAGCTCGCAACGCATCGTCGAAGGGGTTTCGGAGAAAAACAACATCCTGGTCCAGGAGGTCAATACGATCACGCTCTCGATCGGCCAGTCGACCGAAAGCGTCAACGGCATCGCGGTCGCCGCCGAGGAGGTGACCCACAACATCGTTACCATCGCCGCCGGCGCCGAGGAGGCGAGCGCCAACATTGCCACCATGGCCGCCGCCGCCGAGGAGATCACCGCCAACATCGACGGGGTCAATAACAACCTCTCGCGCGTGGATGGATCGGTGAAGAATGTTGCGACCTCAATCGAGAACATCACCTCCGCTCTGGAGGAGATCAACCGTCGCTGCCAAAGTGCCAGTGCCGAGTCTGAAACCGCCCACTCCAATGCCCTTGGCGTGCGTGAGGTGATGGATCGCCTCTCCGCCTCGGCCCAGGAGATCGGCGATGTGGTCGACATCATCAACAACATCGCCGAGCAGACCAATATGCTGGCGTTGAACGCCTCGATCGAGGCAGCCGGTGCCGGAGACGCGGGCAAGGGGTTTGCAGTGGTGGCCAACGAAGTCAAGGAACTGGCCCGCCAGACCTCGGATGCAACCCGGTTGATCTCCGAGAAGATCAACCGCATTCAGGGCAATACCCGAGAGGCGACCGAGGCCAATTCGAGTGTCGCCAGCAGCATCGATCGCATCAACGAGGCCAACCGTGAAATCACCGAATCGGTGGAGCTGCAATCCGCTGCGATGGTGACCATTTCCAACGCCATGGAGGATGTTGCGCGGGCGGCGGGCGAGGTGACCCGCAGCGCTTTGGAACTCGGTACCGCAGCCCAAGAGGTGGCGCGGGCGGCTCAGGAGGCCGCGTCCGGTACTGGCGAAGTGGCCAAATCCGCCTCGCATGTGGCTGCGGCTGCGGAGTCGATGGCTGAAAAGACCCGCTCTGCCCAGGTGCTCTCCAACGACATCATGGCCTCGACGCAAACCACTCTGGAGGCCTCCAACGTGGTACAGGAGAACATGCTCGAGGCTGGCTCCGTGGTGGCGATGACCCGCGGCTCCTCGACTCAGTTCGCACGCATGGGAGAGGTGTTGCAGGATATGTGCGGCGCGCTCTATGCCGCACAAGCAGAGGCCGATCTCGGGACTCCGATCTTCGACATGCGGGCCACGAAGGCCTATTTCCTCGGCTGGCACAGCCTGATGGAACAGGCGATTCCAGGCCGTATCAAACTGCCGCGCGAAAGGTGGCTCAAGATCGAGGAATCACCGCTTCATGCCTGGATCCAAGCCACTCAGGGGAGCCAATACGGCAACAGTCCACGTTTCCAGGAGATGAATCGCATCCACGGACAGATCTTTGCCAAAGCCCTCGAAACCTTGGAAAAAATTCAGCGCGTGGCCGAGGAGGGGCCAGAGGTTGCGGACAAGAAGCTGGTCGAATATCTGACGATGATCCGCAAGATCTTTTCACTGCTCGATACCCTCTATCTGGAAAACGGCAAGGAAACGGTCGACGATTCACTCTTCTTCCCCTGGACCAGCAATCTGGACACCGGTATGGTGGATATCGACAACGACCACAAGAAACTGGTCGATATGGTCAACCAGATCCACAAGCTCTTAAAGGAGAGTGCGGGCGGCGAGCATGTCGCCAAGGTCATGGGCGAGTTGGCTGATTACACCCACTTCCATTTCGGTCGCGAAGAGAAGATGTTAGAGAGGCATCACTACCCGGAAATAGTCGGACACAAGGAAAAGCACGTCAAGCTGCTCAACGAGGTGAGCGATCTGATAAAGAAGTTCCAGGAAGGGGATTTCGCCGCACCGATGGATCTGCTGACCCTGGCCAAAACCTGGCTGGTGCAGCACATCCTGCGCACCGATATGCGATACGTGCAACACTTCAAAGAAAAAGGGATTATCTAACCCCACCCAGCCTGGACTGTGTAAGCTTTACTGTTGAAAAAAAAGAGAGGGTCTGGGAGATTCATCTCCCAGGGTTTTGACTTTGACTTTAGCGCGCTCTTCAAAAGAAGCGTTTTTTGCAAAAAATGCGCCGCGCGCCGCCAAGGATTTTTCTTTCTTTGTATCGGCGTTTGGCAATCACCAAACAGCTGCTAAGGGCAACGCCTCGCGAGGCGAAAGCCCAAAAAGTTGCTACGAAAACTCGTGACATCGTTTAAACGAAAGGATGAGCGGACGAAATCGGGGTTGCTAAACCAACTGCCGCCTCGATGGACGTGGTTAAAATCTTTTTCGCTGCATTTCGCATAGTGCTCTCCTCCAGACTCAATCGTATCCCCAGCCGAGCAGGTCCACTCCATTACATTGCCCAACATGTCGTACAACCCGAAAGGATTGGGACGATAATGACCAACCGGGGAAGAGAAATGGTAACCGTCCTTGCATGGGAATCGGTTTATCCAGGTATATCCTTGTCCATCCTCCGTTTCATCCGCCACATTCGCATATTGGCAGGCCTGCTTATCATTTTCACCCCAAAATCGCGGCGTGGTCGTACCACCACGCGCGGCATATTCCCATTCCACCTCGGTCAGCAATCGATAGCACGATTCTTTCTCAAGACCATTCAACCACGTTACGTAGGCCTGAACATCGTTCCAACTTACACAGACTACAGGATAATTCTCTTTCTGACCATATCCGGGATCGCGCCAACTCTTGCCAGCCACCCATCCAAACCCCCTTTTCTCTCCCGTTAATTGATGACTGAAACACCCCTGAGCTGATTCTCCTGCGCCATCCGTGCCCTTTTCTGCATCCGTCCGATAACCAGTCTCGTTGACAAACTGACGAAACTGACCCACCGTTACTTCGTTCTTACCCACCCACATCGGCGCCACACACTCCAGATGCTGAACAGATACATTCTCAAAGAGCCCCCAATCCTTACCGTGTTCCATAGACCTCTTTTCGTCGGGTGACATCCCCATTTGGAAACATCCTAAAGGAACCCGAACAAATTCCATTCCCGACTTGTTATTTTTAAAACTGTTTTTATCGACCTTGGGGCTGGTATTGGATGCCGATTCGACCTTGGGACTGGTATTGGATGCCGATTCGACCTTGGGACTGGTTATAGATGCCGGATCGACCTCGGAACTGCTCTTTGATGTAAATACCTCAATGATCGCTTCAGAGGCCAGTAGCAGCAAACCACCACCGAGCATGAATATCAGCAAAGCAGCGAAAACGGGTTTTAACCAAGACTTCTTGATATATTTAACTCCAGAATCTGCTGAAAATTTTTGCTTGACATGTTTTATTTGTTGACTCCCAAAATAGTAATACCAATAAAAATACCATACAATAAAGAAAAATATGGATATTTTCCCCATTGATGTTGCTGGTTCAGACGGATTGCCAGGAAAAACGATGAAAACTATATATAAAAAAATATCAATATATAATCGCCTTTTTAATTGAGCCGCTTTCTCGGGGGCATCCAATGCACGCCAGTTTTGCATCAGGATATAGGTTCCAAACAGAGGAAAGAATAAAAGCCCCCAAATGGAAGCCACGACTGGATTCCAAATTGCAATCTTCTCGACTTGATTGCCACACGTCTGACAATATCGTGCTCCTGACGGATATCCAGATCCACATCGTTCACATCGAATCCCCGGTGATGAATTCACTTGCTTCTTTTCTATGCTCAACTCTGCCGCCCATGCCTGTGCACTCTGGGGACGATCCTCTTCGATCCGGACCAATGCATGGTCGACAGCCGTTAAAAACTCATCAGAGTAGCGACCCCTCCCAACCTCCCTGGCAGGGATCAACGGATCGGGCTGTTTGCGGGCTATGGCATTCATCCGTGCTGTTGCCTGAGGCGGAATCTCACCACTCAGCGCACGATAGATCACCGCTCCCAACGCATACAAATCCGTCCAGGGGCCTTGATTTCCATGAGTTTCGTATTGCTCAGCGGGGGCATAGCCATCGGATACCACCACACTCAAACTTCGACTTTTTCCTCCCACAGACTGACGCGCTGATCCAAAATCCAACAAAACTGGTGTCTCATCCTGACGTCGTATATAAATATTCCCTGGTTTAATATCCCGGTGAATTAAATTCGATGCATGAATCACCTGCAATCCATCCAGCAAGGGCAATACAATCGATTTCAACGCATCCTCGTCCAAAGGAGTTGTTCGCTTCTGTAAAAGATTATCCAGTGAATCCCCATCTTCGTATACCATCACCATATATGCCGTGTTGTTGCTCTCAAAATATCTCAATACCTGCACAATGCTTGGATGATGGAACCTTGCAAGGATTCTCGCCTCCTGTAAGAAACGATCCATGCCCCACCGAAAGGTATCCACATCCGCAGTCGTCTTGGGATGTACACTCGTTCCTTCTCGTACCGCCAAATCGTTTGGAAGATATTCTTTAATTGCAACCTGTTTACCTAAATTTTTATCCAACGCCAGATAGGTCACCCCAAATCCACCAGCCCCCAGAATCGCCTCGATCTGATACTCACCCAGACTATGACCGACAGGAAGCGCGTTACGATAATAGTTAATCATTGTTTAATCTCGTTCCTTTCGATAACGGATAACATAAAAAACATACAAGCCATGCTCTTCCGGCAGAGCCGGAGCCGGGGGCTTTTGATTGCTGGCCCCTCAAAGGGGCCTTTTGGCAATCGTTAAAACCCAGATCCGGCAGTTGCGAGTGCTTGCATGTGCTAACAAATTGATTCATGCGGTGAATTACAAGAAACCGAAGTTGCTTTATCGGTAATGAGGTTTTCTTCCGATTTGCCAGATGGATCAAGAGGTTGTCACAGATGATCGCCCGCAACTGCCGGATCCAGGTTAAAAGCAGTCTGAGGAAATTCCAAAGTCTTGAGTTCGTCCCAGCCCCATTTCTCCAAGCGCTGAGACGTTCACGACAAAAAGACCAGCAAACCATGGAACATTCCCTGAAATATCAAACTTTATGAGTCCCCCGGAAGAACCAGGGGGGGGTACCCATTTTACCGTGGAACTCGGGCTTTTGGAGTTCCACGGTCGGGGGATGAGGGTGTTCTCCCCCCATCATGCAAGTTTAATTATGCAGTTGCATTCAATGACCAAGGGTAACTTCTCATGGTGAAGCCCAAGCAGGTGTCGCAATGGTTCGGATTGTAGAGGTTTTGAATAGTAAAAGAGGTAAAGTCATTCATAAAATCCCCCATCACTTCAGCAAGACTCGGCAAGGAGCAATGATGTCCCCTCTGTTTTTTTTCAGGGGAGTTTGCACAATAATTTCCATCATGTCAATTGATACCGGCACTGGGCTCCGACTGTTCTCACCGCCCTTGACCGATGCTGGCAGAGGCTGTAAATCAGCCTGATAAACATTAATGAAACCATAATTTGTCCGTTGTGTCGGCTTGTCGGTGCTGTCATGGACAAGCGGTACGCCACCGTGCATAACGGGAATCGTCTATTGCTGCGCTGCCAAGCCTGCGGCATCCGATTCTCTTAAGACCCATGGGACACCCATGGAGCATTTGAAATCACCGATCAGCAAAGTGTCGTTGGCCATCAGGATGCGCGACGAGGGCATGGGGTTGAGGGCAACGGGACTTGTCGTTGGTTCTCACAAGAATACGATCGCCGAGTGAAAGGAACGCTTTGCCGGTCAGAAAGAGACTTTGATGCTGTACGGCCTATGCCATGAGTTTCTGCGTCTTACGTTTGAAGGAGATGACCTGTACACGGTTGTTGGCAAGCGCACGGAGCCCAGCCAATCATCGGGTTGGACGGCAATTATCATGGATCGCGGCAGTCGGTTTCTGGTGGATCAGCGTTGCGGCAAGAAAGACAGCAAACTGTTCAAAGGGGTCATGAAGGGAGTGTGCCGGTTTGTCCGACAGACGAAGGATTTTTGTAAGCGCCAATTCTTCCCCAAGGTTCCCGGCATTGGCTGAATGATGCACCATCGTTCTCCACTGAATTTTTTTCTGGAGGGCGACGCGATGAAAGAGAGGACGAGGAGGAGCCGTCACGGGCAGGCATTTTGGTTGGGCCATATTGTGGCATGCGAGCAGGCTGGCGGAGGGGTTTCGGCGTACCTGCGAGCACGGGCTTGGTGCGAAAAGTTTTTACCGTTGGAGGAAACGATAGACGTTGAGCGGGGATCTGCCGGTGCAAGTCTGCGGCGCCGATGTTCCAGCGTCTGGAGGTGTTACCGTCGTCTCCTGCGGTGCTGGAGGAGGAATCGTTGCCTGGCTGCATGGCCGTGTTGACTGGCGAGAGTGTTCGGAGGGGCGATGCGGTGCAGGATGTGATGAGCAGTTGTCACATCCGTCTGCCCAATGGTGCGGCGCTGGAGTTGAACGGCACATTATCAACCGGCTTGATCGGGCATTTGTTGCAAGTCGCCGGAGCGCTGCCGGTCAAGGCAGGGAGTCTCCCCCGATGATGCGCCCGGCCAATGACCTGTCGGAGGTCTATCTGTGTGTGCAACCGGTGGACTTTCGCAAAGGGATGATGTCACTGGCGGCGCTGGTGGAACAGGAGTTGGGATTAAACCCATTCGAGACACGGCTATTCGTCTTTACCAATCGGGACTGTAACCGGGTGCGGATCCTGTATTGGGAGCGCAACGGATTCTGCCTTTGGCAGAAACGACTGGAGAATGAGCGGTTTCATTGGCGGCGTCGCGTGGAGGACAAGGTTGTGGCGAGTATCGGCGGACAGCAGCTCAACTGGCTGTTGGACGGGTATGACATTGCCCGATGAAACCGCACAAGGATTTGAAATATTGTAACTGCCCAGGTAGGCATCCCAATCAAGATGGGTTGACATGAAAATCTGGTGTAACTATTCAGCCCACCCCATCGCCACCGTATGATGGCAGTGGGCATCGGTCAGGGCATTTGCATAAAATCCGGCCATTTCCCTTGGCTGACGTTTCACCGTTTTTTGGTTGTTTTGGGTTACGCGGCCAAGTTGAGCAATGCTGCTGTCAGCCATTTTCGCACGGGATTCTGTGGGACAGGGAAAACCCGTGCAAAATCCTCCG
>JAMOBI010000109.1:0-9110 GCA_039908105.1 Magnetococcus sp. YQC-9 | reverse complement strand
AGGGGGATTATCCCCCTGGTGGGATCCAAGGGCAAAGCCCTTGGGACTTTGTTTTTGACTTTAGCGCGCTCTTCAAAAGAAGCATTTTTCGCGCCTTTTGCGAAAAATGCGCTGCGCGCAGCCTTGCAAAAAACTACGCATCCCAAAGCAGGTGCGGTTTAGGTTTTCAAGCAACCCAGTTGTAGCTGTTTTTCTGCAACAGGCGATCAGACATCAACCAGGTGACCTGTAAGCAGTCTACACGCTGTTGAGTGTCGGCCAAAGCAAAAATTCCGCATCATCTTAAACCGCACCCATTTTGGGATGCGTGGTTTTTCGCAAGGCTGCGTGCAAGATGCGGGAATCGTTTCCAAAAAACAAAAAACGACTCCCGCGAAGGCGGCGCGCGGCGCATTTTTCTAGAAAAGGCACGAAATATGGTTCTTTTGAAGAGCGCGCTAAAGTCAAAGTCTGGCAATGATTGTTTACCGGGGGCTCGTTTGTTAAGATGGAGCGTTCATTGCCGAAGTTTCTTTTTGGAGAGCAAAACATGAAATCCTTGTGGGCCATTCGGCATGTCGCATTCGAGGATTTGGGCACCCTGGAACCTCTGGCGCGCGAACGAGGCTTTGAAATCCGCTATCTGGAAGCCGGGGTGGATGAGCTGGCCAGCATCGACCCGCTTCTCCCCGATCTGCTGGTGGTGCTCGGGGGGCCGATCAGCGTCTACGAGCACGAGATCTACCCGTTCATCGCCGATGAACTCGCATTGCTCAAGAAACGTCTGCTCTCCGATCGACCCACCCTGGGGATCTGTCTGGGCGCGCAGATGATGGCGGCAGCCCTAGGTGCGCGGGTCTATCCGGGTGGTACCAAGGAGATCGGCTGGACACCGTTGACCCTGACCCCCGACGGGGAGAGATCACCGCTGCGTCATCTGGTGGTGGATGGCTGTTCCATGTTGCACTGGCATGGCGACACCTTCGATCTGCCCGAAGGGGCGACGCTGCTGGCCTCGACTGCTCTCTATCCCCATCAGGCGTTTGGCTGGGGGACGAAGGGGTTGGCATTTCAGTGTCATCCGGAGATCCGTTTGCAACGCATCGAGTCGTGGTTGATCGGTCATGCCGTCGAATTGGGACAGAACCGCATTTCAGTACCCCAGCTGCGTGCCGAATCGCACCGTCTGTCATCCGCACTGGAGAGTGCCGGACGCTCCTGCCTGGCCGAATGGCTGGATGGCGCGCTGACATGACGCTTTGCCCACGTGATGGATTTGGTTGTTACGCCAACAACAATTAATAGGAAATTTTTTTCTGGTTGTCGTGTAAATCATGACAACCGGTCTACTGAAGTCTGATTTTCAGTCACTTATCGTATTATTGTCTGTTTATCTAGCAGAAATATTGCAATTTTTTCACAATTAGTATTTACCATACCGTGCAAGGTTATCTGTCCTGTGCTAGAATCTCTCCCCATCAGTATTTCGGCGGGAGAATAATGGCAATGATCAGAATAATATTGATTGATGATCACGGTATCATGCGCGACGGCATCCGCTCTCTGATCGCCGGGGAGTCTGATCTGGTTATCATCGGGGAGGCAGAAAACGGTGTAGAAGCTTTGAACCTGATGGCGCGAAACAATTGGGATCTGGCCTTGCTGGATATCAGTCTGCCGGATATGGATGGTTTCGAGGTACTGCGGCGCATGCGTTCCTGCGGTTGTGTCCGTCCGGTGCTGGTTGTGACCATGCATCGTGATTTTCATGTGGCCCGGCGACTGTTGCAGAGCGGTGCCAACGGATTCATTGACAAGTCGCGTTTGGCGGTGGAGCTGTTGCAGGCGATTCGAGGCGTGGCGCAAGGCGAGATGTTTCTGACCGAGGAGGTGCGTAAACGACTCGCACAGCCACAGACCCCAAACGAGAAACAGCAGCCTCACGATCTGCTTTCCGCCCAGGAGTATACCATTTTGTTGTTGATCGCACGGGGAATGACCGTATCGCGCATTGCCGAGGAGTTGCATTTAAGCCCCAGCACTGTCACCACTTACCGGCGTCGCATCAAGGATAAACTGGCCATTAAAGGATCCACTGCGGAACTGGTCCGGTATGTGATGGAGCACGCCTTGCAGGTGTAGCAGGTCAACAGAACCGATTTGAGAGCTTGGAAGTTTCGCTTTATTGGTAAAAACGACACATTCCAAGCTGGGTACGGTCGATTGCCGATCCTTCCCGCTCCATCTCCCGGTTCATCCGATCGGATAAACTTTGCCCAAAAGTGCGGTGAAGGCTTCGGCGATCACCGGTTTGTGGAACAGATAGCCCTGTCCCATGTGACAGCCGCGTGAACGCAGGAATTCCGCCTGCTGGAGCGACTCGATCCCTTCGCCGATCACTTTGCGATTGAGCGCCTTGGCTAAAGAGAGGATCGCCTGGACCAGGACACCGGACTCCGAATCGGCGGTGATGTCCGGGATGAAGGTGCGATCGATCTTGATGCCGTTGACCGGCAGGCGCTTCAAGACACTCAACGATGAGTAGCCGGTGCCGAAGTCGTCGAGCCAGAGGTTGACGCCCAGGCGGCTCAAGTGTTGCAGCATGTTCATCGCCTTGCTCTCATCCTCGGCAAGGATGTTTTCGGTGATCTCCAGGATCAGAGCCGAGGGGGGCAGACCGGTGACTTGCAAAATTTCGGGGATGCGGTCATCGGTGGAGAGTTCCCGGCAGCGGGTGCAGGAGATGTTGACCGAAATGACGAAATTGATGCTGTCGGAACGCTGACGCCACTGTTGGGCCTGGGCGCAGGCGGTCTGGATGGTCCAGGCGGTGATCTTGGCGATCATGCCGATCTCTTCGGCCAGACGCACGAAGGTGGCCGGAGAGATGTTGCCGCGTGTCGGATGCTCCCAGCGCAGAAAACTCTCGGCACCGACCACCTGGCCATTGTCCAGATCGATGATCGGTTGGTAGTGGATCACCAGTTGGTTGCGCTCCAAGGCGTGGTGGAGATCCTTTTCCAGGGCGACCCGCTCCTCGGCTTCGGCATGCATGTCCGGGGTGTAGAACCGATAGGCGTTGCGTCCGTCGCTCTTGGCGCGGTACATCGCGGTATCGGCGTTTTTGAGCAGGCTGTCGATCTCACCGGCATCGTCCGGATAGACCGTCACCCCGACCGAGCCGGAGATGAACGCCTCCTGACCCATGAGGGTGAACGGGGCGATCAGATTCGAGAGAATTTCGGCAGCGACCCGTTCGGCAAAGGGACCGCGTGCCATGTCCGGCAGGATCACGGTGAACTCGTCGCCGCCGAGTCGGGCCACGGTATCGGATTTACGCACACAGGAGAGCAGGCGCTTGGAGGTCTGCCGCAGCAGTTCGTCACCGGCGGCATGGCCCATGGTGTCGTTGACCCATTTGAAACGGTCCAGATCGATGAACATCAATGCCACGCGGCTGTTGGCGCGGCGGGCACGGATCAGTTCCCGGTTCAGACGGTCCAAAAAGAGCGAACGGTTCGGCAGGCCGGTCAAGGTGTCGTAGTTGGCCTGGCGGCGCATCTCCTCCTCGCCGCGTTTGAGCTGGGTGATGTCGCGCAGCGTGGTGATCAGCGCCGGTTGATCGTTGAACAAGGTCCAACCGGTCGCGGTATCGATGGTGGCGGGACGATCATCGTTGCGCACCAGATCCAGTTCGGCGTTCCATTGCTGCGGGGACATCGGCGGCTGATCGTCGATGGTCTGCAACAGCCGTTTCCAGGCATCGTTGTTGAAGAAGGTCAGAATCGAGGCGCCGATCAGCTCTTCCGAACTCCCCAGGCTCAAAATCCGGGCTGCAACCCGGTTGGCCAAAAGAATGGTGCCATCACGATGCACGATCATCCCTTCCGGGAGGTTTTCGAGCAGCAGTCGGCAATCGTCGGGCGAGGCGGGTAGGGTAGACTTCGGGGCAGGAGAGCTTTGGGCAGTGGCTTGCATCGTGATCGATTCACCGGGATTAAACAAAGCTGGCGGTTCGGACGGCGGCGGTCGTCGCTCAAGAACTTTATTGGTTTGTCGATTCTTTGAGGAGCGACAACGCGATCCTGCGATGAATACGGGATTCCCAGCATAAAGTCAAGAATGGCGGTTGGTTCGGAGTGTGCTGTTTTTGTGAATGTTTACCGTGTAACTCCCGAAGGGGGACACGGGTGGGGGTGAGGGGGCTCACCCCCCATCATGCCCGTGGATCAACCAAGCTGATTTGACTGGTTGCGATGGGCTGGCAAATACGGACGATACCCCATTGCAGACATCCACGGATCAAACTGTTTTGGGTTTCTTGATGCTGTCAGCATGGCGGCGATAGGCCATGTCCGAACCCTGGATATGCCGGGTCAACCAGGTACGCAGGTACTGCAACACCTCGCTCGACAAGGCGAATGGATCCTCCGCCAATTTTTTCTGATAGACCAGCGCCTTTTCGGTGAACAAGCGGTGCTCCTCCATGTGGGCAGCCAGATTCGGAAAACCGATCTCCTGCATATGCCGCTCTTCACGGGCGAAATGGGTACGGGTATAGATCATCAACTCCTCGACGATCTTGCCCAACAGCGCCTGCCCCTGACCCGACTGCACGGCTGAGTGGAGTTCATTGATGATCCGGATTAAATTTCGGTGGTCGGCATCCAGTTCCGGGACGTTCACTTCCATTTTTCCAGTCCAGATGATCACTGGTCGATCTGTGGAGAGCGTCTCTTCGCCGAGATAGAGTTTGTCCAGCTGCTCGAACAACGAACGCTGCAACGCCCGGAAATAGAGCAGCGCATCGGTGGCGGCGGTCTCTTCGTGTTGACCGAGTCGTTCCACGATCTCGGCGCCGGAGATGTGCATCTGTTGATGAACCTCTCGCTGACGCTCAAGGATCGGATTACCTTCGTAGGCAGCGCTTTTTTCCTTTTCCCATGTGCAGATGGCGCACAGTTTGTCGAGTTCCTCCAGGGTCAACGATGCGTTGCCGTGGACGGCCAGCTCCAGGCGTCCCAGGACGTGCAGGATCGACTCCTTCAAATGACGGATGTCAAACGGTTCGGGTCCGATATCCAGACTGGATTGCGCGGCATAAAGGGCATCGGAGATGTTGCTGGCCACATCGCCCAATGCGTGGAAGTGGTTGACCGTGCCGTGCAACCGCGCCACGGCCTTGAGCGCATCCTGAATTCGCGCCCGCACGGTATCGGAGGAGCGCTCGGTGGTGACGAACGAGGCGAGCACCTTCTGCACGAACTGCAGGGCGGCATCGGACTGTTCGGCCATGCGGCCTGCGGATCCGGCGACCGTGGAGCTGGTATCGGCAATTTCGCTGGTGCCGCGCGCCGCCTCTGAGGCCGACAACGCCACCCGCTCGGCGGCGTGATGCAGGGTGTCGGCGTTCTGGGTCACCGTGGCGGTGGCAGCGTTGACCTGCGACATGGCCTCCGAGATGCCCTGGATCATCAGATGCTGTTCGTCGACCGCCTCAAGAATCTCACCGTTCAAGGCGTTAATCTGCTCGACGATGACGGTGATCCCCTTGACCCGTTCGGCCACGTTGGCCGTACCGGTCTGGATCTCCTCAATCCGGAGGGAGATCTGATTGGTGGCGCGACCGGTCTGAAGGGCAAGCGCCTTGACTTCGTTGGCCACCACAGCAAATCCTTTTCCCGCCTCACCGGCACCGGCAGCCTCGATGGCGGCGTTGAGCGCGAGCATGTTGGTCTGCTCGGCGATCGCCTGGATCATCCCGACCACGGTGCCGATTTCGTTGGCCGAATTGGAGAGTTCATCCACGGCGGAAAAGGTCTGCTGGGCGTGTTCATACGCGGTTTGCGAGGATCCGTTGGCGATTTCGCACCGTTGACCGACGGTGGCCAGCGACGAGGTCATCTCCTCGATGGAGCGCGCCACACGCGCCACGGAGTCGCTCACCTGATCCAGGCTGGTGTTGACCTCGTCGAGGTTGGCGGTCATCTCCTCGGCGGCCTCGGCCATGGTGGAGACGTTCTGGCTTGCGTCATCGGCATTTCTGGCCGTGGCGCGGATGCCGTCGGCAACCTTTTCGGCAGCCTGGGCAATGGCGGTGATGTTGGCGAGCGATTGCTGCAACAGCTGCGTCATGTGGTGGATCTCTTCGGAGAGACGGGCGTTTTCTCCCGCCACCTCGCCGGAGAGCTGACGAATCCCGGAGGTATCCGCGCCAATGGCGATACGGAGTTTCAACACTTCACGGATGAAGGCGGTGATGCCACCGGATTGCAGATTGATCATCCGGATGGTGTCGACCAGTTTCTCTTTCAGCCGGTTGACGTTGTGGGCGATGGCAGCGATTTCGTCCCGGCCCGAGGCGTCGATGCGGTTGATCAGGTTGCCACCGGCCACCTCTTCAATCGCGGAACCGATGTTGAATAACGGATTTCTCAAGAAGCGCGCCAGAAACCAGCCGAGAAAGAGCAGGAACAGTCCCACGGCACCAATGGTGCCGATCATGGCTTGCATCCGGGCCGAGGCGATTTTCCTTTCCATCTCCGTCAAAGAGACGGTCAACTGGAACACCCCGCGCACCTCGTGGTCATCGCCGTGGCAGGCGTGACAGGGCTGGGCATTGAGCAGAGGCACCATCAGGGTGCGTTGCGCGCCATCGGGAGCGGATTCGGTGAACGAGGCCGGTTTTTTCTCGGCAATGGCCTGCTTGAAGGCGTCGAGGATGACGCCATTCGCTTCGTAGCCCGCTTCACCTTCCGGGTGGAACGCTTCACGGCCAAAACGATTGAGGATGCGGAAGTTGACCAGTCCCGGCACCTTGCGCAGATTGTCCGAATAACCACGGGCGATATCGGAGTATCCAGCGAGCATGATGGTCTGGAGACCTTGACCCGCCTGTTCGGCCAGGGTGACAATGGCTTGTTCGTTCTGTTCCAGAAGATTTTTTTCCATGCCCCGGATCAACAGGAGGCCGAGGGAGGCCAAGGCAAAGGTGCCGATCACTCCGACCACGGCCAGGATGCGGAAACTGAGCGAATGGAGATGAAGTCGTGCCAAAAGAGAGCGTACCGGAGAGGCAGATGGCGTGTTGTCGGGCATGGTTGGATCCGAGCCGTCTTTGTGGCGCAGTGGAGTCGTGGCGATCAGAATTGATTTGGACCAATCTTCAGTATACACGAAAGTCACTTATCCGGCAAGTCCGGTTTTGCAAATTTTACCAGAATGAAATGGGTCTTACATGAGTCGGCTGGCTGGAATTCTCGGCACTCCCGGAGTGCCGTCGTGCGGTGCGTGTCATGAATCTTTGGTTGGCGGCTCTGCCATAATGGAGATCGGATGGAAATCAACACGTCGATGACCTTTCTCCCCTTGCACTATGGGGAACGGTTGACGCTGGTGAATCCCCTGGCGGATGTGGGGATCGTCACTTTGTGGTCACCGGTTCGGGTGGTACGCGAACATCTGGCGCGTCTCGGTGTGGATCTCTCCCCGGAAACCTCGCGTATCGCGGTGCTGGGTACGCTCTACGGCGAGGGGCTGCCGGAGTTGCTGCGCAACCTGTTGTATAACCCCCAGATTCGCCATCTGGTACTGTTCGGTGTGGATCTGGGCGATGCGCGTGCCAGTCTGACGGGATTCTTTCAACGGGGAGTGGAGGCAACGCTTTGTCTGGGGAGTGTGGTGCATCAGATCATTGGCACCGGACACAAGATTGACGATGGGGTGAAGCCGGAGGATTTCGCCGGGCGCTTGCAGCTGGTCGATCTCGGCAGGCCAGGGGATGAGGAAAGTGCGGGGCGTGTGCGAGAATTCTTCGCAACGCTCGGAGCGGTGGAACCGGTCGTGCCGGAGCGGCGCGAGGTGCCGATGCCCACGTTCGAGGTGAGCCGTTTCCCTTCGGATCCGCGCGGCCATCAGATCCTGGCCGATACGCCGCTTCTGGCCTGGAAAGAGCTGATCCATCGGCTCTATCGATTCGGATACCGGGTGGTGCTCTCCGGCAAGGGTGCCCGTTTGGAGTTGCAGAACATCAAGGTGACGATCCGTAAACCGGTTGTCGAATCGGATGCAGCGTTGCGCCAGCACGGCTTTGATCCCGAGGCGTTCCGCCGCTATCAGCGGTCGATCCTGGATGCGCAGCTACCACCGGATCAGCATTACGGGTATGGCAACCGATTGCGCGGCCATTTCGGTCAACACGAGCACGACACCCTGACCAGGGTGGCGGCGTTGCTGCGGGCCGATCCCGACTCGCGTCACGGCTACATCGCGTTGTGGGATACCGGGCGGGATCTGTTGTCCGATGCGTCGGGTCATCCCTGTCTGGTTGCCCTGTTCGTGCGCCGTTTCGAGGGGGAGTTGACCCTGACCGCGCAGTTTCGTACCCATAACGCCCTGCAAGCCTGGCTGATGAACGTGCACGGACTGCTTGCCATCCAGCGGTTCATCGCTGAGGAGAGCGGCCTTGGACCCGGTGCCTTGACGATCATCAGCCATTCGATCACCATCGATCCACAGGGTGGCGGGCTGGAACGGGCCCGGTCGATCCATGATTTCCGCAACCGTCTTTGGGACGAAGGGGATGGCTTTACGCAGGATCCGCATGGCGATTTCGTGATCTCGGTCGATCTGGAGTTGGGATTGATCGTGGTCGAGCACCGTTTCGAGGGGCAGAGGTTGCACCGTTACAGCGGAGCGAGTGCCGAGGCGATTGAAAAGCGGTTGGCGCGGGATCTCGCCCTGTCCGACATCGCGCATGCCCTCTATCTGGGTCGGGAACTGGCTCGCGCCGAAGCGCGTCTCAAACGTGGTCGGCGTGAGACGAGCGGTCCTGGTGGGACGGGTTGAGGCATGCCACGCGGGTATGATTCTTAACCGTGAAAAATCCCAGCCCAGGATGGTTGCGATGGGCTGGCACGCCAGTCACCAAACCTCAAACCCGGATCCGGCAGTTGCGAGCGATTGCATGTGCCAAACCGCACCCATTTTGGGATGCGTAGTTTTTCGCAAGGCTGCGTGCAAGATGCACAGAGTCGTTTCCAAACAGCGGAAACGACTCCCGCGAAGGCCGCGCGCGGCGCATTTTTCGCAAAAACCGCGAAAAATGGTTCTTTTGAAGAGCGCGGCACTGG
>JAMOBI010000108.1:0-9148 GCA_039908105.1 Magnetococcus sp. YQC-9 | reverse complement strand
CCGTGTTCGCACCATACCACTGGCTGCCATCCCGGGTGTGTACATCCACCCAGATCCAGGCCAGGCCGTTGTTCTCCCCATCCGTCACCCGACCCTTGATCGTTTTGCCGGAAGAAAGGGAAAAGTCGACGAATCCAGCCCGATCCTGTGTGGCCGGCAGAATGGGATCTCCCTTGGCCGGTCTGTAGAAGCCATCCTCGTCCTCAATGAACTTGTCCTTGGCGCGCTTGAACACGCCCGTGACACCCGTCGATCCCACCTCAACCAGCACCGGATCCGGCGGCAGGAACAGCTCGGTCCACAAGTTCACCTCGTAGAGCACACTCTTGCCCGCGGCTGGCTTCGGAATCTGAATCGCATACTGACCGTTCGAGTCCGAGGATTGCCCACCTCCCTGACGGGCCTCATGAGACCAGGCATTGACCCACACGTTGGCCAGTGGCTGATCGTTCCCCTTGACCAGCCCCTTGATCTCCAGCCCTTTGCTCACACTGACCAAAAGTCCGGTGCGATTGTTGCCGATATCTTTCGTCGGCCAATCCACTTCGATCTCCGAATCCTTCTTCAAATCCTTCTCGAAATGGACCGCCTGAGCCCAGTCGTTACTCAAAGTAAAGCCATCTGTCTCGTCGCGGACAACCACGCCTCCCATGAAGCCACTGCCCGGCATCCACATCCCCTGCTCCTGGTGACCACCCGGATAGATATTGATATCAAAGGTGTTGTCCACGCCTTGCGCCAGATTCACGGAAGGCAGGTTCAGGGTGAAATAACCTTCCTGATCGGTGGACGTGCCACCAAACGGCGTGTTGACCCAGGCATAGGGCACCGGGTTTAGCCCATCGACCACCCGGCCATGGATCGGCTTGCCCGCATCGACCATGATGCCGATGGTCAACGATTGATCCATCAGGATATTGGTGACCAGATGCTCATCCCACTGCGACATCACCATGCCCGGCACAACCCCAGGATCCTTTCCGTTGATGTTCTCATGGGAAAGCACTTCATTTGGCACCTTGCTGGCGGTGACCAGCGGACGACTGTCGTGCTCGCTCTCCACCCAGCGGGTCACCCATTTCGCCTTCGGAGGGGTAATCCAGCTGCCCCCCTGGAACTTGACGGCAGCATCGCATCCTTGCTGTGTGGCTGGATAAGCCGTCGTCTCACAATAAGGCGGCCAAACTTCCACCTTGTACTCCTTGCCCGGAATCACCGTCACCGTGAAGGATCCATCATCCCCCGAGCTTTGATGGAAATTGCTGTTCCAATCCTGGGTGTGGACGTTGACCATCGCTCCCTTGACCGGTGAGCCATCAGACTGCACCACCGTACCCTTCAAGGTGATCCCCTTCACCAGGTCCATATCGACCGTCGTGGTGGCGCGCACCTCAAACACCTTGGCGCTCGACCACTCTTGCGTCACATGACCCAATCCGTCGGCAAAACCACCCACCAGACCATTGGGAAGTTTCTCCTCAACCGGCGGATTCTGATCCCATCTCCAGGTGGAATTGGGAATCTCGATACGATATTTACCCGGCTGGGCGTCAAAACTGTACTGACCCTGCGAGTCGGTGCGTGCATTGCCCCAAACTCCATAGGAGTTGGTTTCCGCATCCCACTCCGGCTGGAAGCTGACCGGAATATTCTCCAGAGGCATCCCTTCCGAGGTCACCTTGCCTCTGATGGTGATGCCCGCAATCAACTTGGCATTCACCACGGTGTCCGCTTGAAACTCATACTTCTTGGCCGAATCCATGCGGCCATCGACCGCACTGTTCTCGGTTCCGGTGCTGTATCCGCCCAAACCCGGCAATTTCACATGAGTCTGAGTCTGGTTCTGCCAAACGTCATAGTTCGTATTGAAATAAACCCGATAGACCGAGCCTTTCGAAACGAAAATCGAATAGCTGCCATCGTCCGCAGTGATGGTATTCTTCCAGACCGCACTATTCGATCCACTCTCCCAATCAGGCTGGAGTTCGACCTGCACCCCCTTGACCGGATTGTCGCTTGCATCCTTCACAATACCGGAAACCTGAATACCGCTCGACATGAGCGCATTCACCGTGGTTGCTTCGGTGAAGTTGAACACCTCAGCTTGATCGTACATCTCGGTAGTTTTGCCATCCCCGTCCGCATAGCCACCCCAACCCAACACGCCGGGTATGTTGACCATCTTGCCGGTGGTATTATCCCAGTACTCTGCACGGAACTGCACACGATACTTGCCGGGTTTGATCGCAGCGGAATAGTCGCCCGTGTCACCGGTTTTCTCCATAACCGACTCCAAATGGCCGGTATTGTTGCTCCAATCGGGTTGAAACTCAACCTGAATGCCTTTCATGCCACCTTTGGCATTACTCACCTTGCCAGAAATGATAATCGTGCTGGTTCCACCGGATCCGCCACCGCCCGTACCGCCACCGGTATGATAGGCTGAGGTCAGGTTAACCTCCGGCAGAGTGACATTCGTCTGGTAGCTCAATGCTGGAGTGCTGGCTGCCGGGCTCAAGATCGTGCCCGCAGCCGTGAACGATTGGACATAAGCAACCGCCGTGTAATCCTGTCCGGTGTAGCCGAACTTCAACACATAGGATCCGGCAGGCAGAGTCAAGCTGTAGCCCCCGGTGGCGTTGCTCTGAGTCATCGAAACCGCACCCGTAAGCGGGATCGCGGTGATCGTGACATTGGCCAGAGGGTTGGTGCCATCGGTAATGGTGCCGGAGATCGTCACATTGCCCGAGGTTCCACCGCCACCACCACTGCCAGGCGCCACGATCAAGGCCAACTCACCACTGCTGATCGAAACGACGAACGAAGCGGCATTGGTCAACTGACTCTTCACATTGACCGTGCCCGAAACGACCGTTGAGTCATACCAACCGCCGGTGAATGCAGCGGAATTGTTGTTGGGCCACACCCCCACGCAATGGGTGCCAGCAGTCAGTGTGACCGTCACCTTGCCATCATCGGCCAGATTGAAATAGTTGCCGGATCCCTCAACGCACCGGGAGTTGGCGCTGTCATAGCGTTGGATTTGAATATTACCGCCCTTGACCGGCGTGCCATCGGCCAAATTAACGCGGAAGGTCTTGTCGATTCCCTGATCCTCTGACAAAAGGGTCAAGATATGCGGATCGGCCATGGTGGCGGTCTCAACCTCGACACTCTTGCGCGCATAGCCAGTTGCGCCGTAAGTCATGTGCCACTCTTCGACCTTGTCGTTGGCCGGCGGATTGACGCGCATGAACAGCGCAAACTGCGCACTCGAGGTGGTGGGTTGTCCAATGAACCAGCCGTTCAGATTGTGACCATGTTTCGGCAACGTGGTGCTGGCATCATGCTCGGCATGCGCCTGCAGATAGACATTGTTCAGCGTCAACCCGGTCGGCCCATCGATTTCGACCTTGCGTACCAACACCTGATCGGTGGTCAAGGATTTAAGGGTATGCTCGGTACCGGTGATCGTGGCCCGCAACGCCCCAAACCACTTGCCGTCACTCTCTTCGTTGTACTCGAAGACCTGACCGAATCCCTTCACCAGAAACACATGATTGGTATGCGGTTGCGGAGTATCACTGCCCGGCTGATAACGGGTCTCGACCAGCTTCACATACAGCGCATGCGTGGCTGCCTTGAGCAGATCCGCATCCGTGATCGAATCACGCCAATGGATGAAATACTCCTTGCCACTCAAGAGATCGACCGGAGGAACCGGAGCGAGCAAATTGACATTCGGCGTCAAGCTGATCTCGGTCTTGGTGATCGCCCATTTCGAGGTCATGGGCATGTTATCGGCATCGAGCTCAAAGCTGGCCGTATAGAGCGTACGGGTGGTTTCACCACTCAACGTGCCCGGCACCATGGGCTTGGGCAGATCCAGATTGGTTGCCGTCAAAACCGTTGCCGGATCCGTGGTATTTTCATTCGGATCGACCTTGAAGCCATAGTTGATCTGCCGCGAGGTCCGATTCTGCCAGGCATCGAACCGCTTTTCACCATGGAAGATCAAACCATTGGTCGTATCCATGGTGTAGTAGCTCTCGCCATCGCTGTAGCGCTCCACGGATACGGCTCGCTCCTGACTCAACAGATGATCATGCAGGGAGGCGCTACCTTGAGCCAATGATGCCTGCATGGAGAGTTGCAGGGTGTTATCCGACGTCGACACATTCGGCTGCCAACGGCCATGCGACACCAGCGTGGTGTTCGCCGGGAAAAGCCAATCGGCGATACTGACCGAGGTGTCCGCTGCAGCAGGGGCAACGCAGGTGACCGTGGTGTTTCCGGTCAAGTTGTTGACCGTGACGCCAAGGGTCGCACTGCCCTCCTGAAGGCACTTGATCTCGGCATTGGCGCCGGACAACACCTGGAGTACGTCGTTACCGGACACGACAGTCAGGACTGGTGTCGGGGCGGTTGTATCAATCGGTTTCAGGGAGCGCGCCACATCGCCAACCGACAGATTGATCGGGGAGAGCGTCAACGTATTGGTCGTGCCACCACCTCCTGAGGTCGAAGCGGTGCAGGTCACCGACACCGGCACCAATTGAGTACCCGCATCACTCACCGTCACCGTACCGTTGCCCACGGCATTGCACGTCACGGTCGCACCGGTGGCCGTGATATTGGAAACCCCAATCGCTGCGGAATTGCTGCTTGATACCTGATAGTTCGGCGTACCACCACTGATGCCGATCGACTTGGAAGCACCAACGGTCAGGCTCACCGAGGTATCGGTCACGGTCAGCGATGTTGAAGACGGATTGATTTGATCCGTACTCATCAACTCGAACAAATAGGAGTCAGCTGTATCAACTTGCGTGCTCTTCGCTTGGTACCCATCCGCCCCGTAGGTGACATTCCACCGGCTGACCAGATCGGATTCAGGCGGATTCAAGCGGTTGAACACAACGAACTTCGCCAGATTGCCAACACTCTCCGATGCCAAATAACCGGCATGCGCGTTGTGGGTATGGGGCGGATCAAAGCCCTGGGTATGTGCCGCATGCATGACCACATAGGGGTTGTTCAAAACAGCGCCTTGGGGCCCCTTGAGCTCGATGCTGCGCGTCTTGACGCCGGTCTGGGTAAAGGATTTCAAATTGCCCTGCGGGTCGACGACGGCCCACAACGCCCCTTTCCAGATCCCGTCACTCTCCTTGTTGCGCTCATAAGCCACACCCAGCCCCTTCACCAAATAGATGTGATTGGTCTGGGCCACACCTGGGGTACCAAGTGCCTGATAACGGGTCTCAACCACCGTGACATGAATGGCATGGGTGAGTTCTTTCAACAACTCCTGATCGGTGATTGAATCACGCCAGCTGGTGAAATAGCCATCAACCGATCCATCCGTGGTGGAGTAGAACTCGGAAGGTGGATTGGCAGACAGCAGATTGACATTACCGTTGATGCTGATATCGGTCTTGATCACCGACCACTTGTCACTCTTGATATTCCCGGCCTCATCCAGCTCATAGCGCAGCGTATAGTTGGTATTGGTGTAATCACCCGTCAGGGTGCCAGGCACCAACACCGCCGGATCGGCACGACTCGTCAGATCCGCCTCGGTGACGCCGGAGGTGGCAAATTCGGCATTCGGGATGAAACCGAAATTCACCGTCTGCACCTGCTCCTTGCGACCCTGATCGTAGCGCTTCTCGCCATGGAAGGTGAGCCCATGGGTGGCATCCAGGGTATAAAACTCCTGCCCACCCTCATCGGTGTGGTTGACCAGCACGTTGCGTCCATACCAGGTGGTGGTTCCGTGGGCACGCGAAGGTTGCAGGCTTTCATCATAAGAAGAAGGATTGGTGGTGGAGGTGGTGGCCGCCTGCCAACGGGCGTGGGTGACCAGGGTGGTATCCTGCGGGAAGAGCCACTCGGGCAGACTCACCGAGGTATCCGGGGTGGCCTTCGCCACGCAATTGATCGTGACGGAAGCCTGCGCCACCGGGGTACCATCCTGACTCTTCAAGGTGATCCCAACCTGCGTCGAGCCCTCCAACAAGCACTTCACACCGGTCTTATCGGGTGACAACTCCAACATGGTGCTCGCAGTATCCGGAACGCTGAATTCCGGGGTTCCCAGCGCAAACGTGCCTAGCACGGTCGGCAGGTTCAACGGACGATAGTTGGTGGTCCCCACGCTCAAATTGACCGCCGGCAAATGGATCGTGGCCATGGTGACCACCGGCGGAAGTTCGGAATACTGGAAGAACCCAGCCGAACGCACGGAACTGGACGATCCACCCGGCGCAACCACGGGTTGACTCACCGGAGAGAGGGTCAACTCCTGGGGATTGGGGATTGTAGCCGTTTGGACCGTATCGCTCTTCGTGACGTATCCGGTGGCACCATAGGTCACATTCAGGCTGTCGATCCGATCCGAATCCGGCGGATTCAAGCGATTGAACAGCGTAAAGGTGGCCACGCTGGTGTTCGGGGTCTCGTTGAGCAGCGAGGCCGCGTTATGGGCATGCGGACTGCTTGCAAAGGTGCCGATGGTGTGATCGCCACGCGTCCAGACAAAGGCGTTGTTCAGGGGGTTGTTATCCGTTGAGGTGATGCGCACCTTGCGCAGTTTCACCTGATCGGTGGTCAAAGATTTAAGGCTCGACGGATCGCTCGCCAAATCCGTGGTGAGCGGTCGGGTGACCATGGCGGTCAGGCCCGCTTTATAGGAGATTTCGCTCGAATTGGTGATTTCGTAGACCGTTCCCAGATCCAAAGCTTGATAGACATGCGTGGTATGCTGTGAAGCTGGTGTCGTGACACCGAACGCTGTGTACCTGGACACCACCAACCGGATATGCGCCACACGCGAGACCTTGCTCAACAGATCCGGATTGGTGATCGAATCGCGCCAATGCGTGAAGAACGTATCGTTGGCCAGTTCAGTGGGAGGTGTGGCGGCCAACAGATTGATATTTGGCTCAACAGTCACTTCGGTCTTGATCAGCGTCCACTGAGAATAGTCCGGAGCACCGGTCGTTGGATTGATCGCAAACTGCACCACATATTGCGGAGATGTGATACCGGAGGTCAGATTCTTGGGAATTCGTACCGAAGGGGTCGTCAAATTGGTCGACAAGAGATCCGTACTGACTACGCCAGCGGTCGACAGATTCGGCGCGTTCATGAGACCAAAATCGATGGTGCGCATGGCCATGGAAGAGGCCGCGTTGTTGTGCTGTTCTCCATGGAAGGTCAGCCCATTGGCATCCATGGTGTAATAGATCTCACCCCAACTGGTGGCCTGAATCGACACCGTGCGATCATGCAGCGTGGTGGTGCCGCCGGTACGCGTATAGTCAAGGTAATACTCCGGAATATTCGCGGCTGTACCGGTTTTCATCGTCGCGCGGGCGTGATTCACCATGGTGATATCAGGCGTGGGGAAGACCCAACGCGAGGTGTCGGTCGAGGTGACCTCAGGCACGGCGGCAACGCAGTTGACCGTGGTGGTGCCTTCGGAGTTGCTACTGGGGATGGTGATCTTGACCGTGGCGCTGCCGGCTTTCAGGCAGCTGACACCAGTGGCGGAACCGGAGATCACATCCGCGCCGGTCTGCACGGCCACCGTGGTACCGGTTGGGAAGGAGAACGCGCGCGTGCCGCTGTTGACGGTGAGATTAACCGGATCCAGGGTCAAGGTGGTCGGTGCCACGGTGTTGCAGGTGACTGGAACGGACGCGGTATGCGAGGCCGTATCCGAGACACCCAGCGTGGAACTGCCCGCCTTCATGCAATGGACCTCAGCGGAGGTGCCGGTGATCACACCGAGACTGATCACGCCGGAATTATCAACATGAATCGAATAAGAGCCGCTACCACCACTGAAGAGCACGGTACTGCTCGTGCCGACGTTGAGACTCAACGAGTCCGGGTTCGCGGTCAATGACTGTACAACCGCATTACAGGTCACCGAAACCGGCACGGAATGGGCGGCGTTGTCCTTGACCAACAAGGTCGCAGATCCGGCCTGCGCACAGGTCACGGTACGGGTCGCGGAGGTGCCGCTGTCCAGGGTGAACACGCTGGAGCCCCCGGCATCGAAAATATATGGGGCCGTGCCGCCGCTCGCGGTCAGAGAAGCGTTGCCACCCACGTTCAGGGAGAGAGTGGTCGAGGTGACCGACAACGGGGTGGCCGTGCCACCACCACTCGCCAAGGCAGGTTTGTCGCCAAAGGTGAGGTTGGCGAGATAGGCATAATCATTCACTTCGATATATGGATTGTTCTTCCACACACTGGAATAGATTGCCACACGATAATCACCGGTCAGGTTCTTGAAGGCCGTCAAAGGACATGAAATTTCAACCGTTTGTCCAGAGGCTACATAACTGGCCGGGGTGAACGTTTGAGAATTTTGGTAGCAGTTGACGCTACTCCCGCTCAGATAAACATAGGTAGTATCCAAACTGGGCGTATTGAGTGCCGTAAACGTCACCGAATAGGTCGCGGTGAACCCGGCAGGCATGACATCAGAAGCGCGCTCGAAGCGCAGATAGACATTGCTGCTGTCTCGGGCCACGAAAAGACGATGAAAATCTGCCGCGCCGTAAGGCGTTGCATCAGCCAACGGAGTTGGGTTGTTGTAATTTGTGATATCATTGGCCGGATCAATCACCACGGATTGAATCCCGGCCCAATCCGTGGCGTTTCCGTCCACGGTGATGGTCGCAGTCGACACATATTGTTTCGGAGACGATTGCAGAATATCCGGGATCCCATCCGAGTTGCTGTCCTGGTTGAGGCTGTCGCCGGCGAAGTTGTACTTGTCATCCGGGAAGATCCCGCCCATGGTCGGATCCGGGAACAGCCCACCCAGCTTGGTACCCACGAAAGGCGGCAGCACGGCGCGCAGACCGATACCATCGTAGAGCTTGCTCAAATTCAGGTACATCTTGACCACGTTGAACTCATCCTTGATCCCGGTGGAGGCCGAGAAGGAGGAGTTGACCTCGTTCAAACGGGAAGTGGTGCTGGCAATCTCGGTGGCATTGAGCGTGATCAAGTGGTTGGTGGTTGTCGTGTCGGTACGTCCCTGAATCGCCGTGACCGCCGCCAGCAGATGATTGACCGCATTGGTGGCATGGGTTTTCGCGTTCGTCAAACTGGTCGGCGCATGGGCGGA
>JAMOBI010000107.1:0-10022 GCA_039908105.1 Magnetococcus sp. YQC-9 | reverse complement strand
AGAGCGCGCTAAAGTCAAAAACAAAGTCCCAAGGGCTTTGCCCTTGGATCCCACCAGGGGGATAATCCCCCTGGACCCCTATTAATGGAACTACACATCCCGTGATGGTTGCGGTTTAATAAAAACTACGCATCCCAAGCTGGTTGCGGTTTAAACCGCAACCAGCTTGGGATGCGTAGTTTTTCGCAAGGCCGCGTGCAAAATGCACAGAGAAAAATGCTTCTTTTGAAGAGCGCGCTAAAGTCAAAGTCAAAACCCTGGGAGATGAATCTCCCAGACCCTCTCTTTTTTTTCACTAATAAAAACTACACATTCCAAGCTGGTTGCGGTTTGGGATTACTCGGCCAGATAACGCTCCGCCTCCAGTGCGGCCATGCAGCCGGTACCCGCTGCGGTGACTGCCTGGCGATAGTGGCGATCCTGCACGTCGCCCGCTGCAAAGACGCCGGGAATCCCGGTGGCAGTCGAATCGGGCTTGGTGATCAGATAGCCGCCGTCGATCATCTCCAATTGATCGGCGAAGATGGCGGTGTTCGGCGAATGGCCGATGGCGATGAACACACCGGTCACAGCCAGATCGCTGGTGACACCGGTCTTGACATTCTTCACCCGCACGCCGTTCACCCCACCCTGACCCGCCTCACCCAGGATCTCCTCGACCACCGAGTCCCACACCGGAACGATCTTCGGATTGTCGCGCACCTTGTCCTGCATCACTTTTTCGGCGCGCAGCTGATCGCGGCGGTGAATGAGATAGACCTTGGTGGCGAAATTGGTCAAAAAGATCGCCTCCTCGGCAGCGGTGTTGCCTCCCCCGACCACGGCGATCTCCTGGCCACGGAAGAAGAATCCGTCGCAGGTGGCGCAGGCCGACACGCCGAATCCCTTGAGCTTCTGTTCCGATTCCAGCCCCAGCCAGCGCGCCGAGGCACCGGTGGCGATGATCAGCGCATCGCAGGTGTAGATGTCGCCCGAATCGGCAATCAACCGGAAAGGACGGACCTTCAGATCCGTGGCCAAGATGGTGTCGTAGACCATGGTGGCATCGAACCGCTCGGCCTGGGCGCGCATCTTCTCCATCAACTCCGGCCCCTGGATGCCGTGCTCGAAGCCGGGGAAATTATCCACCTCCGTGGTGGTGGTCAGCTGTCCGCCGGGCTGCATGCCCTGAATGAGGATCGGTTTCAAATTGGCGCGACCTGCATAGATGGCCGCCGTGTATCCGGCAGGACCGGAACCGAGGATGATCAAACGATGGTGGGTTTCTTGTGCCATGGGTGACTCCGATAAACGTCATACAAAAATTGCTGTTGAAAAGAGTGTGCTTTGCTGAAAATAATGCCGTCTGGCGAACGGCGCGGAAAGGAAAAAAATTGGCAAGCGCTGCAATCGTCTCATCCGTCAGGCGCAAAATGAACGCAACTTTACTTGGCTCTTGAATCAACCATTTCGTCCGGTCTTGTTTTGGCGTATGGTGTGCTATGGTTCTGTCAAGGTGGGCGCGCTTAACGGGCGGTTTGAATTGGATGTTCAGAGCCTGTCGCGGTATGCATAGGGAATTCATGGCAATAATACCTGTTTGTCAAAAAAATCACAATCTGCAAATTTTTCGCTTTATTTTAAAAAAAACATGCTTTGCATGCGGCAATTGGGTCGGTTTTTTTATCAAATCTGAAAGAGGATTCTTGGAAATCCTATTCTGCAACAGGCTCTTCATGGCGAAAATTTTCGTTTGCGATTGATATGCACGGTATCCTGTTTCTGGCACTGGAGGACTTTCTCGACGCCCGCCTGGGTGAAGGGGTATGGTCGCGTGCGCTTCAGGTGGCCAATCTCAAGGATCAGCAGTTCGAACCGGATCGCTATTATCCGGACGAACTCGCCCACACGTTGCTGGAGGTCTCTGCCAAACTGCTCAAACAGCCGCTCATCCAGGTGATGGAGCAGTTCGGACAGCACATGAGTCCGGGACTCGTCACCATGGGACGCTCCATGGGGATTCTGTACAAGGAGTGGAAGACCCTCGACATCCTCGAACACCTGCAAAGCGATGTGCTGGCGCCGTTTGCCAACATCGAGGCCGGCGTGATGCCGCCCGATATCCGCACCTATCGCTTAAAGCATGGCGAAGTGGCGGTGGCCTATGTGTCGCGCCGCAAGATGTGTCCGTTGCTCAAAGGGATCATTCGCGGGCTGGGACAGTTTTTCCAGGAGCCGATCGCCTTCAAGGAGCATGTCTGCATGCTCCAAGAGGCGCCGTTGTGCCGCCTGTCGGTCTATCTCGACGATCCCTATTTTCTGCGCTATGTGGATGTGGAACGAGAATTCGGCCTGGCGCAGAGCCGCATTTCCGAACTCACATTTTACAACACCTACCAGGGGGTACCGGTCTCTGATCTCGGTCTGGTGTTGCGTTTTTCCAAGGAGGAGGTGCTGGTACAGGTGCCTCCCCGGCAGCTTGTGCCGATGAAACAGGAAAAACAGACCTTTCTCTCCCTGCCGCATCTGCCGCAGGGGATCAGGGCGATCATCCGGGAAGTCAATCAGGAGCAGGGTTTCGCCACGCTGGTGAATATCCGTTTGACCGACGGGGCGGTCGGCTGCCGGCGCTTTGCGCGTGTGGCATCGGAAAAACCGCTGCCTGTGCAGATGAAACTGGGTAAACGGATTTTTCGGGGCATGGTGCTCAACCTCTCCGGTGGCGGGGCGCGCATCTTGTTGGAAAAGGAGAGCCGTCTGCCCGAGGTGTTGCTGTTCGAGCCGGTCTCTTTGTCGTTCTCCATCCCTCTGAAGTATGTCGAGTTGGACGATACCATCGTGTTGGGTCCGGTGCCGATGACCCTGGAAGGGAATATCCTCGATGTCTTCAACATGGGCGGATCCATGGCGGTGCGCGTGGTGTTCTCCATGCCACCCAAACGCGAGGCGATGGTGTTGGATCAATACTCCCGCAAGCTGCACGACGACGCCTCGACCGCGCTCCAGATCGCGTTAAGTGCATCACCGGCTGGCAAGTAATCTCTTGGTCAGATGCAGCCGGGCGTCGGCCTCTTCTGTCAACTGATGAAACAGATGGTGAGGTCCGCTGGCTTGCGCGATGCGTCCATCGGTATCGCAGGCGATCTCCCGATGAAAATCGATCAGGCGTCGATCGAAGCGCGCCAGCGCAGCCAGGAGCGGATCCTTGGCAAAGCGGGCCCGAATGGTATCGCGCGCCTCCTCGTAGAGATTCCCCATCCACAGATGATCCGCCGAGAAACAGCTGACCACCCCATCGATGCGGATCATCGGATCGATGTCGAATGACTCCCCCTGCGCATCGCCGTGATGGAGGAGCCGGTCGAGCAACCCTTTTTCCTGAATGTATTCGCTCGGATCGAGCAGGGCTGCGCGTCCGTAGGCGTCGATGGTGGCGCTCATCAGCTGGATCGGGTGGTCGGGATGGGTGGAGAGGGCGAAGAGCAGGTCGCGGATCACCGACACCTGGCGGGATGGATCGATGGGATCTTGTTTGGTGCGTGGCGAGAGGGCGTGACGCAGCGGTTTGAGATCGATGCCGCGTCTTAGGAGTTCGGTGGTCAGTCGGGCGATCACCCCGCGCTCCAGCAGGGCATTGGAGAGATTCAGCCGGGTCTGCTTGTGCAACAGGATCAGGCGGATCTCCGGGTGGCTTGGGGAGAGTTGGATCAAGTTGGCGATGTTGGCGATCGGGATCCGCTCGTACAGCGAGCCGTTGCGGGTGGTCAGGATCTCCTGGTGGTATTCGTCGCAGCTGATTTGCAGGATTACTGTGCAGGGTGCGGCCTGTTTGGGACGTTTGCGTCTGGCCTGGTCGAGCGAGCGCAAAAGGTGATTGGCGGCCTCCAGGGTGGTGGCGGTCGCCGCGTTCAGCAGGATGGCAAAGGCGCGGATGTGTGGCAGGTCGCGGATGGTTTGGGCAAAGAGCGGCAGTTGGTCGTGCAGCTCTCCGCCGGTGAACAGCAGGCTTTGGGTTTGGGCGTCGATCCAGTGCAGCAAGGGCAGGGAGTCGGGCGCCTGTTTGAGCGGCTCACGCCAGACGAACTGACAGTGGCGGCAGGATTGCGAGCAGGCCATGCGCGGGATGAAACCGACTTTCGTCCAGGGCGGCAGGGTGCGGGGTGTTGGCAGGGCATCGACCAGGGCGAGCCGCTGGCGATCCTCCGAACCACCCATTTGCTGAGAGATCTCCTTTTGCTTGAGCTGGATGCGGCGAATCCCCTCCTTGAGAGGGTGATGAAAGAGACCGAGTGCCTGCCAGGCTTTCAGGATCACCCCTTCGGGATCCTCCGGGTGGGCAGCCAGCCAGGCGGTCAGGGCTGCGGCCTTGGGATGGGTGGCTGGTTGGGTACGCCAGTGGGCCAAAAAGCGCTCGATGAGGAGTGCCGGGGTTTGGGCTCCTTCAAGCAGGGTTGCCAGCCACTGATGCTCAGGGTTGCGCGACACGGCGAGAACCGCGCCGCGCCAGGAGGGGTGAATCTCCTGATTGAGCCAGTGATGGGCGAAGAGGGCTGCGAAGATGCCCGCCGGTCCTGGATCGTGGCTGCGGTTGAAGCGGTTGACCGCCTCGACGAAGCGGCTCCGGTTGCGGGCGAGGTAGGCTTCCTCCAGAGCTGGCGTGGCGGTTTCGACCGGGCCAGCTCTGGAGGGTATGGCATCAGAACTGTTCGAATTCGTCATCCGAGGCGCGCCCGGTGGACATGTTCAGCTTCACACCGGCAGAGCGCTTGGTCGGGGCTGGCAGGGCGCGGGGTGTGGATGATGTCTGTTGGGCGGGAAGTTGAGTCGCTGGTTTCGCTACCCGGGGAGTGGCCCTGGGAGCTGAAACAGACGCCGCACCATCTTTTTCCACCCGGAAGAAGGAGATGGTCGAGGCGAGGCTTTCGGCCTGATCGCGCAACTCATCGGCGGTTGCGGCCATCTCTTCGGATGCTCCGGCATTTCTTTGAATGGTTTGATCGAGTTGTTGAATGGCGGCGTTGATTTGGTGAGCGCCCTGAAACTGTTCCTGGCTGGCCGCAGAGATCTCCTGAACCAATTGCGCGGTACGCGTGATGTCCGGAACCAGTTTGTTGATGATCTCTCCGGCACGTTCGGCCACCAGCACGCTGGAAGAGGAGAGTTGACTGATCTCTCCAGCCGCGACCTGACTGCGTTCCGCCAGTTTGCGCACCTCGGCGGCCACCACCGCGAACCCCTTGCCATGTTCTCCGGCCCGCGCCGCCTCGATGGCGGCATTCAATGCCAACAGGTTGGTCTGGCGTGCGATGTCTTCGATGATGGAGATTTTGGAGGCGATTTCCCGCATGGCGCTGACGGCGTGGGTGACGGCGTTTCCTCCCTCGGAGGCATCCTGGGAGGCGAGTTTGGAGATTTTTTCGGTGGTTTGGGCGTTGTCGGTGTTTTGTTGGATGTTGCTGCTCATCTGCTCCATGGCGGATGAGGTCTCCTCGATGCTGGCCGCCTGCTCGGTGGCGCCTTGCGAAAGCTGTTGCGCGGTCGAGGCCAGTTGATGTGCACCGGTCGTGACATTCTCCGCAGAGACGTTGATTTGTTGGATGATGTCGCGCAATTGTGCGGACATGGAGCAGAAACTGCTGAACAGGGCGCCGATTTCATCCTTGCGGCTTATGGAGCATTTGGCGTCGAGATACCCTTCGGAGAGCCTTTGGAACAAAACCATACACTCTTGTAATGGGTTGGCGATGGTCCCGGCGATCCAGTAAGCCAGCCACACGATCACAACAGTCAGAGAGATAAAGAGGATTGCAAGGGCTTTGGTCAAGCCGTCAATCGGCTCGCGCACCTCGGCCAGATCGATCTCGGCCAACACGGCCCAGGTGGTATCGACCACCTTGATCGGCGCAAAGCTGGAGAGCACCGGATTGCCGTTGTAGTCGATGATCACTTTTGCGCCGCTTTTTCCCGCCAGGGCTTCGCGTGAGCCTTCGGTATCCACACCATTTTTCTCCACCGTGCCGGCGAAGGAGGCTTTTACCGAGTGGCCTTGCTTGTCGATGAAGGAGTCGGAGCGCATGCGCTTGTCCGCACCGACCAGGTAGCTCTCGCCGGTCTTGCCCATGCCGTCGCGTTGCTGCATCACGGTGTTGACCGCATCCAAGGAGAGTTGCAGACCGATCGCGCCGATCACCTGGTTGTTCTGTTTGACAGGCGTGACCATGAAGGCCGCTGGCTCGCCCTTGGAGGGGGCGTAGGGCTCGTAGTCGCCGAAAGCGGTGGCATTGCTCTTGATGGCCTTGTCGAACGCCTTGCCCAGGCTGCTGGTTTTCAGGGGACCGGTGAGCAGATTCTGTCCCAGATCCGGCTCCTTGGCGAACGAATAGGTGATGTCGCCATCGATGGCGATCAGGAACAGGTCGTAATAGCCGTACTCCTTGGTGAAGTGATCGAGCCATTGGGTGTAGGTCTTGACCGCTTCGTTCCATTTGGCACCGCCGGTTTTCTTGCCGTCGGCCTCGAAAGCCTCCTCCAGACCGGCCACCGCCCGTTCCACATCGCCCGAGGCCGCCAGCACGTTCAGATCCCCGAACCGCTCGGCCATGAACTTTTCGATCTGTCCTTTTTTGATCCCCTGGACGGCACTCAATTGGTTGAATGCCTGCTGCATCATGGCCTGTTCGGCCTGGTTGGCGGCAAACCAGCCGGCGATTACCAACGGAATCAAACCGACCGCGAGAAAAAGTCCCATCAGTTTGGGGCGCATTTTGATATCGGCGAGTCGCATAGGGTGATCCTTTGTGAAAGAGTTATATTTCCAGGTTAAGGATATTTTTTTTATTATACCACCTATTTGCATCTTTTGCAAATTATTTTGAATAATGTTTGGATATGCTACGTAACAATGGCGTCAACAAGAGGTCCAGAGGTATCCAATCCAGCAGAGGATCGAGAAGATGATCGTAGAAGGAGAGTACAGGGTGAGTTTTGCTGGGTCTGAGTGGCGTGACGAGAAGGTCGAACAGGAAAAAGAGCTGCCAGAAGAGTGAACGTCGCATGCTGCGGGTGAGGCGATACCACCGTTTCCAGACAACTGGCGCGCGCTCCCCCTGGTCGAGTTGGTGGATGAGCTGCAGGAAGGGACGGATGTGCAATCTCCGGGTGGCATGCTGCGCACGGTAGAGCGCTGGTGAGGCGGCCAGAAACGGGTGGAAATCGGCCTGCCAGGCGGTCAGGATCAGGGCGTTGAGAAAACTCCGGCGCCACACCCCTTCCTGGCGAAACCGACGTGCGGAGGTTTCGATCGCCCCGGGGAGGGTGATCCACAGGCCGTTGCGGGCCACACGGGCGGAAAAGTCCAGGTCTTCAAGACAGGGGAGCGCCTCTGAGAACGGACCCAGTTGCTGGAAGAACCGGCGGGACAACAGCATCCCCCGATCGCCGAGGATGCACTCCGGGCGGTTCAAATGGCTTTTGGCGGCAAACCAGCGCATGAGAATCGGCGGCTCGAAGGGCGGATCGACAAAACGGACGGGAAAATGGCCGGCGACTTGATCGCCATGTGTGGCGCGCTGTGCATCGAGTGCGGCCAGGGCGTTTGGCAGCAGATCCGGATCCGGCAGGCCGGAGTCGGCGTGCAAGAACAACAGCTCATCGCCGGCAGCCTCTGCAACGGCCCGGTTCATCTGCACGCCGCGTCCGCGTTGTTTGATTTCAATCAATCGTGCGTTCCGGGCGCGGGCAATGGCGGCGGTCTCATCGATCGAGCCGCCGTCGGCGATGAGGATTTCGAGCGTCACCTTGCGTTGTGCGTCAAGCTGGTTCAGGAGTTGCGGGAGGGTGTTGGCCTCATTCAAAGTGGGGATGATGACCGACAGGCGGGGAGCCGACATGCTCGACCTTTTGCAATCCGACGGAAAATTGGGTATGGTGGCTTTTACAGCATAGCTTGTCCGTCACCTCCAGCCAAAGGATGATCGTATTTGTTGAAAATCCGTTCCCGTTGGACCACCCTGTTCGTGGTGTGCGTGGTGCTGCTGTGGACCCATGCAATCGCGTGGGCCGGCGTGGAGGCGCATAGAGCGTCGGGTCGGTTGATCGTCTTTACCACCGAATACTGTTCCTATTGCCAGGAGTTCATGCACACCGTGGGGCCGGTCTACGCCAAGACCGAGCTGGGCAAGCGGTTTCCCATGGAGATGGTGGATAATTTCGCCCCACCCAAGGAGTGGGAGGCGCGCGTCTGGGAGATTCGATTTTATCCGACCTTTCTGGTGCTCGATGGCCAGAATCGGGAGTTGGGTCGATTTCGCGGTTATCGGGGCGAAGAGCCGTTCTGGAGCGAACTCGAAACGATCGCTTCGCGGGACAAGGTCAGGAAACCGTAAATTCATGTCGTCAGGGGGTCGTAAGAATCCATGTCGTTTTTCGCCCGTTTGAAGGAGGGTCTGGCCAAGACCCGACAGATTCTGACCACGCCGATCGATGAGCTGTTCATTGGCGGCAAGGTGGACGAAGCACTGTTGGAGGAGTTGGAAGAGCATCTGGTCATGGCCGATTTCGGGGTCGAGACCGCAGCGCGCATCGTCACCGAGGCCCGGGAGCGGCTGGATCGCAAACAGCGCAAGGATGGCGACGCGATGCGCGAGGCGTTGCGCGATACCATCTTCGACCATCTGGAGGCGGTGCAACGGGCCGCACCGCAGCCCTTGCGGGTGTCGCCGTGGGTGGTGCTGGTGGTGGGGGTGAACGGGGTGGGCAAGACCACGACGATCGGCAAGCTGGCCGCGTTTCACCAATCCAACGGCGATCAGGTGCTGCTTGCAGCCGGGGACACCTATCGGGCAGCGGCGGTGGCGCAGTTGCAGCAGTGGGGCGAGCGCTGCGGTTGTCCGGTGATCTCGCAGGGGCAGGATGCGGACTCCGCCTCGGTGGTGCATGATGCGCTGGCTGCGGCCCGGGCGCGCAAATACGATGTGCTGATCGCCGATACCGCTGGACGGTTGCATACCAAGAGCAATCTGATGGAGGAGTTGAAAAAGATCAAACGGGTATTGGGCCGGATTGATCCTGAAGCCCCGCACGAGACCCTGCTGGTGCTGGATGGTACCACCGGGCAGAACGCGGTCAGCCAGGTACGCAAGTTTCATGAGGCGATCGGCATCACCGGTCTGGTGATCACCAAGCTCGACGGCACAGCCAAGGGTGGGGTGGTGGTGGGATTGAGCGAGCAGCGAGGGGCTGGAGGATCTGCGGCCCTTCGACGCGCGTCAATTCGTGGAGGCACTCTTTTGAATCATCATCCGCATCACGATCGGAACGCTTCCGGGAAGCGGTTCCGGCGACCGTTTTTACGATCGGTTTTGTTCCTTTCGACGCTGTTTTTGCTCGGTTTGGCGCCCCCGTCCCATGCCGAAGAGGAGACGGTCGAGATCTATCGACGCCACTTCACTGTGTTGGAGCAGGATGGTGCGCTCGATGGGCTGTTGGATCGCGCCACCTGGCCGGATCACGATTTTCTCGCCTCGTATCTTGAATTGGAGGTGGTCACCCATCCCGATCTGCCGGCACCGATCAACCGCCTGCAGGCGTTCGTCGAGCGCTGGCCGAATCACCCTCAAGGGGACCGGGTGGTGAAGCTGTTGGAGAGGCGGCTGGTCGAGGTGGGCGGCGAGGTGGCGGAGAACTGGTTCATGCGTCATTCCGGCAAGGGTGCTCAGGCGCGGCTGGCGCAGTTGGGTGGTCTGTTGCGGCTGGGAAAGAGCGACGAGGCCTTCGTGGTGTGGCGTGCTCTCTATCGCGAGGGGGTGGATCTGGTTGCTAAAACCCCTCTGGATCATCCATTCTGGGGGCGTGTGCAACTGGATGATCACGAGGTACGGGCGCGCGTCCAGGCGGGCAGGGATGCCAATGGCCTGGCGGTCACAATGGCGCGCTTGCCGGCGGCGCGTCAGAAGTTTTTTCAGGCATTGGAGTTGGCGCGCAAGGGGGATGGAGCGTTCGTCAATCTGCTGGTGGGGCTTGAGTTGAAACCTGCGGAGCGGCGG
>JAMOBI010000106.1:0-9354 GCA_039908105.1 Magnetococcus sp. YQC-9 | reverse complement strand
AAAATCTTCAATCATAGGCCGAATATATGGATGCAACTTTTCTCTGGTTGACTCGGTGAAAATTTTTCCTTGCAAAGCGGGGCGGACCATATATGGGAGATTCCTCTCCCAGGGTTTTGACTTTGCCTTGAGCGCGCTCTTCAAAAGAAGCATTTTTCGCGCCTTTTCTAGAAAAATGCGCCGCGCGCCGTCTTGGCGGGGGTCGTTTCCGCTTTTTGGAAACGACCCCCGCATCTTGCACGCAGCCTTGCGAAAAACTACGCATCCCAGAATGGGTGCGGTTTAAATCTTTAATAAAATTATATTTGTTAAAAAATAATTGTGTATGCCCCCATCCCGTCATGGTCACGGTTTACTTCAAATCCCGCTCCGGCAAGGTCTTGCGGATCGCGGCCCGGACCATCTCATTGTTAAACGAGATGAACCGCAGCGTACCGCGCAAGCCGATACGCAGCAATCCAGCCTGCTCCAGATGGTTGACGACCGCCTCTGATGTCTGAGGATCGCCGTGCAGATTCCAGGAGAGCAGCTCTTCCATGCTCACCTCGTGATTGCTCGCCGCCAAGGCGCGAATCAGTTTCCAGTCCATGCCGACCAGGGCGTGCAATCGCTCCATCACCGTGCAGAACAGGGTATCCGGAAACAGATCCTGCGACCGGATGGTCTCGTTGAGTGCGGATTTTTTCAGAGTCGCCAGATGCTGGGCAATCTCCACCGCGAACAGCGGTACGCCGCGACTCCACTCCAACAACAGATCGATCTGCAGCGCATCCAGCCGTTTGGCAACCGGCATCTGTTTCAACAGGCGCAGGATATCCCGGTTGGGCAGTCGCAACAGGGAGAGTACGCTCAAGGCCGGGTGATTGGCCAGGGTGCGCAGTTCCGCCTTGCGCCCCGACAGCAACAGCCACACCCGGCTGCTGTTCAGGCGTCCCGCCAGGCCCGGAATCAACAGTCGCGAGTAGGGATCCAACCACTGCGCATTGTCGATGTGCACGATCACCACGTAAGGGGTCGCGGAGAAGAGGGCGGTCAGAAACTCCAGCAACTCGTTGTAGAGCATGTCGCCCTGCTGCATGCGCGGCAGAGGGTCGGGTTCGCGCAGCAAGGCGAGAAACCGTTTGCCGATGCGATCCATCGGAGGGGCGCGGCGGGCGATCCACTGCTCCAGATGCGCCCAGCGTTGCTCGGGTGGCAGCGATCGGTCGCCTTGCGCCAGACTCTCCACCAGTGGCAGGAATGGATGCAATGGGATCGTGCGGGCCACGGTGTGGCAGGTTCCGGTCAGCCAGCGCAGCTCCTTGCGGCTGGCCGTCTCGCTGCGCAATTGTCGGATCAGTCGGGTCTCGCCAAAACCGACTTCACCGACCACGAGCGTGGATTCCGACTCGGCGCGTACGGTTTTGGTAAGGCGGCGGTGCAGCTCTTCGAGTTCGGTATCGCGTCCGGTGAAGGGGCTATCCAGTTCGCTGTCCGGATGAAAGGGGTAACCAGTCAACACGCCACAGCCGGGAAACAACGGGGAGATCATTCCCTGGCGGGCGAACAGGCGATCAAGTGTTCGCGCGCTGCCGATCGATAACAGAATGCCGTGACCGATCCGTCGACCGTTGCCTTTTCCCTCCGGATTCGGTTGCAGCAGCTCACCTTGCAGGGTGGTGTTGTTGCCGTCCGTGGCACTGACCACCTGCACCGAATAGACGACGACGCGCAACCAGTCGGAGAGCGGCGCCAGTTCCGGAAATCTCTTATCCAGCTCATCCATGAGCATGCCGGCGCAACAGGTGGCGCGCAAGACGTCGTCTTCACGGGCGATGCGCACGCCAAAGAGAATCAAGGGGCCTTCGATGCTGCCCTGGACGACCCCCTCAAAACGGCGTGCCGCAGAGGCGCAGGTTTCGCGCAGCAGCCGGTTGAGACGGTTAAAGGATTCGGTGCCCAGACGGTGGAGCAGAGCGCTGGGGGCGTGGGGGCGCATGCTGATGCAGTGCAGCGGCTGCAACAGGGCGGTACTGGTTGGGGGTCTGACGACCGTGCGGTTGCGACTCGTGTCTTCCTTCTGGGCTGGTGAAAGAAAGAAGAACTCCTCCTCGGCACGGGTGACCAGTTGCGCTGCCTTGGTGCGATTGTTGACCTTCAAGCGTCGGAAGATCTCCACCAGGTGCTGCTTGACCGTGCCATCAGAGATCTCCAGGCGGCGGGCGACTTCTTTGTTACTGTATCCGGCCTGGACAAGTTTGAGAATTTCGATCTGACGTTTGGTCAAGGGCAGTTGTTCCATGGCGGCTTCCCCGGTAAATCTTTTATTTTAAGTTGAAGGGGAAAAGAGCTGCTTTAAAGAGCGTCCGAGCGCCGAAAAACCGTCAAATATCGAGCCATGTCGTTCCGGACGGGTCAAGGGGTTGAGAATGTAGGAGAGAATCGAGCGGTTGCCAGAGATGATATCTGCCTTGGCCTTCATGCCCGCCACGATGGCGTGCCCAGCTCCCGCTTCCCCGATATGCGCACGATCCGGCTTGATAATGCCTTTATAGAATGCCGTGCCATCTTTGTCCATCTGTGTGAAGGGGGAAATCGAGATCAATCGTCCGCCAACGCCACCGAAACGGCTGAAATCGTAGCTGGTTACCTGGATGTTTACCGTCTGTCCGGCATGCACGTAGCCAATATCCTTGGGTTGGATATTGACCGCCAGTTGCAACTCGTCGTCCTCCGGCACGATCTCCATGAGGATATCACGCGGATTGAACACCCCGCCCAGGGTGGTCACGCGAGAGTCCTGCACCCGGCCATTGATTGGCGCGAACACATCCAGGTTGTTGCGGCGATCCAGCAGACGTTCCAGCAGGGTTTTGACCTGGCTGATCTCGTTTTGCACCCCGCCCAGCTCCTGACTGGCCTGATTGCGCAGCTCCCTTTCGTAACCGCTTTTTTTGGCCAACGCTTCCTCAAGTGCGCTTTCGTTCTGCTTGATCTGTACTCGCAGGGTGCGGGTCTTTCCTTCGCTGTCCACGTAGGCACGCCGCGACTCCAGTTGGGAGAGCCGCGACACCAGGTTCTTCTTGCCGAGATTCTCTTTCAATTCCAAAAGATCGGCATCGACCTCGGCGCTTTTTTCCATGTTGCGCAGATTTTGTTTCGCCAGTTCGATGTCGCTCTTTTTTTGTTGGATCTGGGAATCAAAGACCCAGAGGCTTTTTTCGCGCACCTGATTCTGGGTATCGAGCAACGCCCGTTGTTCGCGCACCAGATCGGCATATTTTCCCGGGATGGGCGAGAAATCAGCCGGAAGTCGGGCCAGAAACGCCTCCAGGCGGATGGCGCGCGCCTTGAGTCCCATCAAACGGGCCTCCACCTGTCGACCTTCGGCTTCGGCAACGGCGTTCTTGAGCCGGACCAGAAGATCACCCTTGCGGACGTTCTGACCATTGACCGCAGCGATTTCAGTCACGATACCGGCCTCAGGCGGATGTATGCGCTGTACGCCCTGCGAAGGGAGGAATTCACCCTGAGTCTTGACCGCTTCATTGGCGTGGATATAAGCCGAGAGGAACAACAGAAACGCCGTCACCACGAGCGTGGCGGTGAGCGTCAGCTTGATCGCTCCGGAGACGCCGGTCTCTTCGAGAATCTGCGCCTCGGTCAAATGTCTGGAAAAACGGTTTGAAGACATTGGAATATCCTGTTTACTCCGCTCCCGGTGTCCCGTCAGCGTGACGACTCGAACGACTTGGCAACATGTTCTTACGCACCTACACGAACGACGTGGGCAACGATTTTTCGATCACCGCAGGTGTTCCGGCGCGCAGATAGCCGCGATCCAGATAGAGCACCAGATCGGCCATCTTGAGATGACTGGGTCGGTGCGTGACGATGAAGATCGTGGTCGAGCCGCGCATCTCCTCGACCGCCTGCCGGAACAGCGCTTCGCTGTTGGCATCCATGTTGTTGGCCGGTTCGTCGAAAAGCATGATGGGGCTTTTTTTCAGCAGTGCGCGCGCCAGCGAGAGTCGCTGCTTGAATCCGGCGGAGAGTTGATCGCTGCGGCTATCCTGGAGTCGGGAATCGAATCCCCTGGGCATTTGCAGGATATCATCGAGCAGACCGGCACGCGCTGCGGCATCGCGCAGCTCTGCATCGCTGGCATCCGGTTTGACCAGAAGCAGATTCTGTGCCACCGAACCGAAAAAGATGTCACACTGCTGAGGCAGGTAGCTGATCGAGTGACGCAACTCCAGGGCGTTGATCTGGCGGATGTCGTTGTTGTCGATCAGCACGCTTCCGGCCTGAGGATCATAGAGGCCGAGGATCATTTTGATCAAGGTTGATTTCCCGGAGCCGTTGGCCCCGATCACCGCCACCACCGAGCCGGCTGGAACATGGAAGGAAACACCCACGAGGGCCGGTTCGGCATCCGAGGTGTAGCGGAATGAGACGCGCGAAAAGGCGATATCCCCTTTGAACTCCTTGCGTGCCTTGGAGATCGTGCCGAAGCCGCGTTCGGGTTTGAGCTCCATCAACCGGTCGAGTTGCGTGACGCTGTTGACGATACCGACGATCTTGGTGATGCCGAGAAAGAGGGTCTGGAGCGGCGAGAGGATGCGCCAGGTCATGAGCATCGAGGCGATCACCGCGCCGGTGTGGGTGATGTCGGAGGCCACCACCGAACGGGCGGTATCGTTCATCACCCCGACACCGGCGGCCATGGTCAGCATGCGCGCCAGGGTGGTCATGTGGTTGGAGATCATCGCCAGTTTGAAGGAGGCGAGGGTGGCCTTGCCAGATAGATCGCGGAACCTCTCGAACCAGATCTCCTCGGAGTGGGTGCTTTGAATGGTCTGAATGCGCCCAAGGGCTTCGGTGAGGAAGGATTGCAGCTGGGCGTTGTACTGCGAGGCCAGATTCGAGCGGACCTGGATCACCGGCAGCAGGGCGAGGGCCACCAGGACCATGGCTGCGATCAGCAGGAGCATCAGGACGATGACGTTCGGGCTGATGAAGGAGAGGGTGATCAGGAAGAGCAGGGTGGTCGGAATGTCGTAAAACAACATGGCCAGCGGACCGGTGATGATTTCGCGTACCACTTCGAGGGAGCGGATGCGCGACACCTGGTTGCCGGCGGAGATCTGCTCGGTGAGCGAGGAGGGCAGACTCAAGATCTGGTTTAAGATGATGCCGCTCAAAGAGCGTTCCAGCTTGGTGCCGATGTAGGCCAGGAGATGGACGCGGTGCACGCGCAGAACGGCATCGAACAGCAGGGCGAAGAGGGTGCCGATGAGCATCACCAGGCCGGTGGAGATGGAGCCGGTCGGCACCACCCGGTCATAGACCACCATCACATAGATCGGCATGGCGGTGGTCATGATGTTGCCGATGATGGTGATCGCCATCAGGTTCCAGATCAGCTGGCGAAAGCGCTGCAGCTGGGAGCGCACCCATCCCATGCGTGTGGAGGGACTGGTTTGCAGCGGCGCGAAGAAGAAGGCCGTGCCTTGGCCTTGCAGGGCCATGGCGGTGGCAATCTTTCCTAAGTCCCCGTCCACGACGCGCATCGAGTCGCGGGATTTTTTCTCCTGGACCACCACGACCCGTCCGTCATCGAAGGCGAACAGGAACGGGGTGAGACGCGGGTCGACAGTGCGGATGTCGCCATGCTCCATTTTGTGGAGGAAACTCAAGTTCGCCATGATGTTGCAAAGTCCGGTGAGATCCAGATCCTCAAGCAGATGCGGGATCGCCTCGGCCAGTTGACGTCCGGTGCCGCGCCAGTGCAACGCATCCAAAAGCCCGCGCAGGCAGATGGTGAAGCGGTTTTTGCTTCCCAGATGGTCCAGGTAGTCGCGCCAGTCATCGGCGTTGTTCGTCAGCAGGGAGTGTTGTTCATCCGGTATGAGATCCTCTGGTTCCGTTTGTGTGGATTGGACCACGACAGGGGATTCCAGCGTGGCTGTGGTCTCGCTGGCAGCAACAGAAGGGGGGGGCTTCGGGGATGTCGCTGGGGCGATTGTCGGAGCGGGCGGATTCAGGGCATTCATGAAGTTCGCCAGAGGCTCGAGAACGCCATCTTTGAATAGGTAACAGCGATCGGTGATCTTCAGGAGCGACGGACGTTGAGAGACCAGAAGGAGGGTGCATTGACCTTTCAAGGTCTCCAGATGGTTGCGCAACAGGATATCACCAGCCGAGTCGATGGCGGTGTTGGCCTCGTCGAACAACAGGATCTTCGGTTGCATCGCCAGCACGCGGATGATGGCGATGCGTTGAATGACCCCCGCCGGCAGGATGTCGGAGACCCCTTCACCGATCGGGGTCTGATACCCCTGCGGCATGCGCGCCACGATGGAATCGAGTCCCAACTCGGTGGCGATCCGCAAGGCAATATCGGTACGGGATGGGTTGAACATCGTGAGGTTTTCGAGAATCGTCGCATTGAACAGCACGCCGGTTTGCGGCACATAACCGATGTTGGCATGCAGGTGGGACGGGAGCTGTGACCGGTTGATGCCGTCAATGCGCACCTCGCCGGTGGTGGGCATCACCGCGCCGGAGATCAGCTTCAACAGGGTGGTCTTGCCGTCACCGCTGTTGCCGATCAGGCCGATGCAGGCATGAGGAGCAAAGGAGATGGAGAGATTTTGAAAGAGCGGCGCATCCTCTCCGAAACGACAGCTGACCTCATGCAGTTCGACTGCACCATCGATTTCTGATCGCGTGTTCGATTCGATCGGGGTCGGACGTTGCGGAAGACGGAAAAGCTCGTTGATCTGCTCCTTGGCCAGGCGGGTGGATTGCAGTTTGGTCCAGCCGCGCACCAGGGTTTGCAAGGGTTGCAGGATGCGTCCGGCCAGCATGGTGCAGGCGGCCAGGCCGCCGGTGGTCATATCGCCATTGATCACCTGGATGGCGCCGAAACCCACGATCAGGGCGGTGCTCGCCTGGCTTGCAAACGAGGAGAAGACCGGGATGATCCCCCCCTTGAAGATGATGTCGTAGGTGTGGCGCAGACCGCCCAATTGCAGCATCTCGTAGCGGCGCAACATTTGTGACTCCATGGCCATCGACTTGACGGCATGGATACGACTTAAGGTTTCAGTGATAAAACTAAAGCGGCGCTGGTTGACTTTGAGATCGATATCCAGGATTTTGTGGAGCTTTTCACCCATTACCGAGGAGAAGAACGACACCGCCCCCACGGTCAGCAAGGGGATCACCAGCAACGCTCCCCCCAACTGGTAGATCATGAACAGAAAAAGCAGCAGGAATGGCAGGTCGAACAAAGCGATCATCGCCTGACCGGAGTAGAGATCGCCGATGGTGTGGATGGCGTTCATCTGTTCAAGGTATTTGGCGCCGTCGACCCGCTCGAATTCGCGTGGTTCGGCAAAGAGCAGGCGGCGCAGCAGGCGGCAGCTGCCGCGGTGGACGAAGCGGGCACCGATCCAGCCGACCACATGCGAACGCAAGGTCTGGATGGCGCCATCGACGATCAGGGCGATCAACACGGCGATCACCAGCATCGACAGGGTGTTGAGCGCCTGGTTGGGGATGATGCGGTTGAACACCTGCATCAGCAACAGGGGGATCAGCAATCCCAATAGATTAATGAGCAGCGAGGTGACACCGAGCACCAGAACGGTGCCGAGTTGTCCCGCGCCCTCGGGAAGTCCACGAATATCCCCAGGCATGAGGCTCCCCACCAGCCGAGACCAGGCGCTCATCAGGCGCGACGGCGCATCAATGTTCCTTGAAGGCGTCATGGACGGTATTGAACACCGGTTCCCAAAGCAGTTCAATCACCCGGCGCTGATCCAGGGAGATGTCCACCTGGGCCAGCATGCCGGGAAGAATGGGATTTTTTTTCGGGTCATCCCCGAGATATCCCTTCTCGAGGATGACGATCCCCTTGTAATAGGCCTCTTTTTTCTCATCCAGCAGCGTGCTTGGCGAGACCGAGGTCAGAGTCCCGTACACGCGACCGAAATAGACGAACGAGTAGCTGCTCAATTTAATGGTGACATGGGCTCCGACACGCATGCGACCGATATCCTTGGGCGAGATGTGGATTTCGATCTGCATTTTGTCTTGCACCGGCACGATCTTGGCCACGACGCCGCCTGGTTGCAGCACCTTGGTGGTGAGGTTCACCTCCTGGGCAATGCCGCCCACCGGGGTACGGATCATCAGTCGTTTGACGCGATCGAGGATCTCCAAGCGTTGTTCGCGCACCTGAGCCCGTTCGTTGGTGATCAAGGTGATCTCGTCGCTGGCCTGTCGGCGTGTGTCGGCATCGGTCTGCTTGAGACGGTTGTTGGCCTCGGCGATCGCACCACGGATGTTCTCGATCTGCTTGTTGATCCGTTTCACCTCACCCATGGCGGTCTCGTTGGCCTTCATGGTCTCCAAATAGACGATGCGCGACACCGCTTTCTTCTCAAGAAGGGTCTTGCGAATCTCCAGCATGTTGGCAGTCAGGGTGACTTGATCGTGGGCGGTCTTGAGGGCGGCAAGCTGGGATTGCAACTCGGATTCGCGTTGGGCGATCTGCGCCCGGATCACCTGCTTGCTGTTTTCCAAGGCGAGCTGTTGATCGACCAGCGCCTGTTTCTGTCCTTCGACCAGATTGCGGAAACGGTCGGGTATCTCACTGAAATCCGCCTTGTCGTCATCGGCAAAGGCACGCGCCCGGATGGCGCGGACGTTCAATCCCGCAATTTTGGCGTCGATCTGTTCGAGTTCTGCGTTGACCTGGGTGCCATCAAGTCGAAAGATTGGATCGTTTGCCTTGACGATGGCATTCTCCCGGACTAAAACCTCTTCGATGATGCCACCCTCCAGATGCTGGATGGTGTGTACCGAGCCACTGGGCATCACCTGTCCCGGGGCGTGAGCCACCTCCTGGAGATGGGCCAGAAAGGACCAAGCCAACAGCGGCAGAAAGGCGAACAGAACCAGTCTCCAGGTTTCGCGGATCAGGATCGGCGTGGCCACGTCACGATCGTTTCCCGTGATCTCCAGGGGTCGAATCCGCGTGGGCAGGGGTTTGTCGGGGAAAAGGATCATGCCTTGCTGCGCTTTGAGAGAAAGGCGAATATATTGTTTAAAATATTCATATTCATGCGTATACCTGGATCGGGTATTGTTGTATAGATCGGACGGGAGGACAAGAGACTTGAAACCGTTTTGACTGTGCTCCCATCCGCGCACTGTCTGAAGGGGTGCGAAGCAATTCTTTCGTTAAACCGCACCTGTTTTGGGATGCGTCGTTTTTTGCAAGGCTGCGTGCAAGATGTGAGCGTCGTTTCCAAAAAGCGGAAACGACGCTCACGAAGGCCGCGCGCGGCGCATTTTTCGCAA
>JAMOBI010000105.1:0-15795 GCA_039908105.1 Magnetococcus sp. YQC-9 | reverse complement strand
ACGACCCCCGCGAAGGCCGCGCGCGGCGCATTTTTCGCAAAAAACGCTTCTTATAAGAGCGCGCTAAAGTCAAAAGCAAAACCCTGGGAGATGAATCTCCCAGACCCTCTCTTTTTTTTTACCAGTAAAAACGACACATTCCAGGCTGGGTGCAGTTTAGGTTAACGTAAGACACTACCGAATCTCCCAGACCCTCTCTTTTTTTTCACCAGTAAAAGCAACACATTTCAGGCTGGGTGCGATTTGCTACTCCTCATCCTCCCCCGAATCACATTTGCGGGCGATCTTGTCGGGCGCCGCAACGGCTTCACAGGAGCCACACTCCTTGGAAAACAGCGACTTGTCGCGGATCTCACAGGCCGGCTTGCCGGTTTTCACCGGGTATTCGCACGTTTCAGCGGTCTTGAGATCCCCCCATTTGGGGCCCTTGACGTTCTCCAAGGCCAAACTGGTCAGCTTCCACCCCTTGATGACATCCTTTTTGGGGGTGCTCTCCAATTGGGCGAGCACAAACCCGAAACGGCTCATGCTGGCCACATCGGCACGAAATTTTTTGATCTCACCCGTGGCGTCGTGTTTCAGACAGCCACGAAAGGTCTTGTTGTTGAGCACAACACCGCCATGCCCGATGCCGAGTTGCAACATGCGGCGCCGCTCTTCGCCGGGATTGATGTCAAAGCGGGCATACATATGCTTGTGGCCGACGAGCGCCAGTTTGAAATTCTCCGGCAGGGCATGCTGCTCCAAGGATTCAAGAGCGGCCTGGGGAGTGGGATTGCCGAAATGTGGCTTGTCGCAGCTGCCCTGAACCGACCAGATCGGTTTGTGGGTGATCAACCAGGTGGTCGAGGCATCCTTCTTGAACTGACGGGCCATCTCTTGATACCAGGCGACCAGTTTCTGCCTTTCCACCTCACACACCTCTTTGGTTTCGCTCAATCCGGCGGTGTCGGTGACCACGAGGCTCAATCCGTTGACAAAATCAAGACGATAGGGGCGGCTCATGCCATCGGCCACGCCGCGGCAAGTGTGGGCCTCCACCAGATCCGGTGGGTCTCCTGCCACCGGCGAGGTCGGATCGAGCAGGAAAAACCAGCCGTTGCCATTGTTCCCCATGGTGTCGCACAGTTCGTGATTGCCGCGCGCCACCACCCAGGGCACCATGGCGAACAGATTGCCCTTTTCGCCATCGCCGAACATCGGCTGAAAGAGATCGGCCTTCCAGTTGCTCCATTTGATGCCGCTACCGTCGTTATCGCCGCTGGCCTTGGGTTTGTTTTTGCCGCGATATTTGAAATCCCCGACATGGATCACCAAACCCGGTTTGGCCACTTTGGTGAGCGTTTCGATCATCTTCTGCGCCAAACCCGAGGGAAACGGCCAGTCATCGCCGCAGGTCTGCGCCTTGTTCTCCCGGCATCCGGTATCCCCCAGAATCAACGCCACCTCGGGCGCCTTGTTGACCGTCGGCAGGCGCACCTGGAATTTCTGTCCAGAGCCGGCCAAAACCTCCCAGGTTTCGCCGCCGGGCAGAAAATGGTTCGAGAAGGGGAGGGCGGTCTCGCAGATCGTCACCGGCATGTTGCGTGTGTCCGGATTGGGACGCACCGTCAGACGCAGCGATGCACCACGACCGTTCTGCATGGTCATGCCATCGCAGATGGCATCGTTGAAACCGGCAGCGTGCTCTAAAAGCAGGCGGGCCACGGGCACGGTCTCACCGCGCAGGGCGTGTCCCTTCTCGCCGAGCACCACAAAGGCCATCAATTGGGTACCCTCACGGGGTTTGACCCTCTCCTTCTCCTTGGCCAGCAGCGGAGCGGAACAAGCCAAAAGCCAAGTCAGGACGCAGAGTAACGCGAGCGGCCTGATCAGATCGGTTCCCGAGTGCGCGTCACCGGGTGCGGTGGACGATCGGGTGTGATACGCATCATGGGGATGGGCGTGATGCCCGGCATGCGCGTGGGTATCGGATTCGCCATCGTGAATATACTCCCCCTCCAGAATGGTCTCGGAGGCTGAAGGGTGAATGGCGACGCGGCTTGAAATCCACCAACCCAACAGCGCGCGCGTCGGCGGGAAAAACAGCGAAAGCGCCACCAGATCGGTGAGATAACCGGGAATGATCAACAAGATGCCACCCAGCATGCGCAAGGCGCCATCAAGCAGCGCTGCACCGGGTTGCTCCTGGCGTTGCAGTTGTGCCTGCACGTCGAGCAGGGTCTGGATGCCGGCGTGACGAATCACCTGAAAGCCGAGCAGAGCGGTCAGGATCTGGGTGATCAAAACGTTGATCCCGCCGATCTCGTGACCGACCAGGATCAACAGCCAGATTTCGACGAACGGTACGATCACGAACAAAAGCGAGAAGATGCGGGCCATGTTTTTCTTTAAGGTTTTCCAAGGATGCGTCAATGGGGCCGGTACGTGCGAGCAGGAACGTCGGCTAAAGTAGGTCTCACTTGAGCCAAGTATATATCATGTGAACCCATCACGCTACGGAAAGCAAGTGATTTTGCAGCGCGAAAAAAATCGTCAATCGGGGTGTCACGAACCGTTGAACCGGTCGTCAAGGTGTGGTATTTCAATCCTATTCAAGATAACAACGAAAAATTCCACACCAAAATCATTCACAAAGGTCGAGGAACCATCGTGTTGAATCCTGCCCTGGCCAAACGTTACGCAACCGCGTTGGCGGAACTGGCATCGGAAGAAAAGAGACTCGACGCTGTGGCCGAGGATCTGAATCGCTTCGCGGAGGTGATGCAGAGCACCCCCGGTCTGCGCTATCTTCTGACCAGCCCCACGGCCCCTGCCCAAGCCAAACACGCGGTGGTCGATGCCTTCATCGCCAACGCCGCGCCCACGCGCATTCTCGGGAATTTTTTGAAACTGCTCATCGACAAGCGTCGCATGGAGTTTGTCGAGCCGATCATCGCCGCCTATCATCGCGAAACCGAGGCGCGCAGTGGTCGCATCACCGTCGAGGTCCAAACGTCCGTTCCTTTGGAGAAACGTCACGCGGAGGAGCTGAAAGGCTCGTTGTCCAAGTTGACCGGCAAGGAGGTGCGATTGGACAGCCGCGTGGAACCAGCCCTGTTGGGTGGCATTGTCGTGCGAATCGGAAGCCTGATGATGGATTACTCCGTAAGCAATCATTTGAACCGGCTCAAAGCACAAATGAGAGGATAACAGCCGATGCAAATCAGCGTCGCCGAAATCAGCGAAATCCTGAAAAAACAGATCGCCAACTACGGCATCGAGGCCGAAGTCTCCGAAGTGGGACAGGTGATCGCCGTTGGAGACGGTATCGCCCGTGTCCACGGACTTGACAAGGTCATGGCCAGCGAGATGGTCGTATTCCAGGACGGCACACAGGGGATGGCCCTGAACCTGGAAGAGGACAATGTCGGTGTCGTGATCTTCGGCGATGACCGCAACATCAAGGAGGGGAGCACGGTCAAGCGGACCGGGCGCATCGTCGATGTGCCGGTCGGCAAGGCGCTGCTCGGTCGTGTGGTCGATGCCCTCGGCGCACCGATCGACGGCAAGGGTGCGGTCGATACCCCGTACCGCTCGCTGGTCGAGGTGGTGGCTCCGGGCATCATCCCGCGCAAATCGGTGCACGAGCCGCTCTACACCGGCTTGAAGGCACTCGACGCCTTGGTACCGATCGGACGCGGCCAGCGTGAATTGATCATCGGCGACCGTCAGACCGGCAAGACCGCAGTGGCGATTGATGCGATCATCAACCAGCAGCGCACCCATCAGACCGACAAACCGGTCTTTTGTGTCTATGTGGCGATCGGTCAGAAGCGCTCCACCGTGGCCAAGGTGGTCAAAACCCTGGAGAAACACGGTGCCATGGCCTACACCACCGTGGTCTCGGCCACGGCCTCCGAGCCGGCACCGATGCAGTTTCTGGCCCCCTATTCGGGTTGCGCCATGGGCGAATATTTCCGCGACAACGGCATGCACGCTTTGATCATCTACGATGATCTCTCCAAGCAGGCGGTGGCCTATCGGCAGATGTCGCTGATCCTGCGTCGTCCGCCCGGACGCGAGGCCTATCCTGGCGATGTCTTCTATCTCCACTCGCGCCTTCTGGAGCGCGCCTGCAAGTACAACGATGCCAACGGCGGCGGCTCGCTCACCGCGCTGCCGATCATCGAGACCCAGGGTGGGGATGTGTCGGCCTACATTCCGACCAACGTGATCTCGATTACCGATGGTCAGATCTTCCTGGAATCCGAACTCTTCTACTCCGGCATGCGGCCCGCCATCTCCGTGGGTCTGTCGGTGTCGCGCGTCGGTGGTTCGGCGCAGGTCAAGGCAACCAAACAGGTGGCCGGCTCGCTGCGTCTGGATCTGGCGCAGTTTCGCGAAATGGCGGCCTTTGCCCAGTTCGGTTCCGATCTCGACGCCTCGACCCAGAGGCTGATCCATCGCGGCGAGCGCCTGATGGAACTGCTGAAACAGCCGCAGTATCAGCCGATGTCGATGGCCGAACAGGCGGTGGTACTGTTCGCCGGAACGCGCGGACTGCTCGACGAGGTGCCGGTCAAGAAGGTCAGTGTGGTGGAGCGTGGCATACTGGAGCACATGCGTACCCAGCAGAAGGCCGTGCTCGATACGATCACCCAGGAAGAGAAGCTGACCAAGGAGATGGAGGAGAACCTGACCTCGATCCTGACCCGTTTCGTCGCCAAGTTCACCGATCACGCCGCCGCGGATACCCGTTTGACCGCCGACGAGATCGAAATGGCCCAAAACCTCATGCACACCTCATGAGATCATAAGGGACGGGCGCATGGCCAATCTCAAGCATCTACGCAACCGGATTCGTTCGGTCAACAATACCCGGCAGATCACCAAGGCCATGAAAATGGTCTCGGCGGCCAAGCTGCGCCGCTCCCAGGAGAAGGCCCTGGCAACGCGGCCCTACAGCGTGCGCATCCGGGGCATGATCCAAAGACTGGCGGCGCTGACCTCCGGGGACAACACCCTGCCGTTGCTCGCCCGTCCACCCGAGGGGCCGAAAAAGGTTCAACTGGTGGTCTATACCGCGGATCGCGGCCTGTGCGGCAGCTTCAATTCGGGCGTCATCCGCGCGGTGCGAGCCCGCATCGCGCAGTTGCGCCAGCAGGGACACACCGTCTCTTTGACCTTTGTCGGTCGCAAGGGACATGATGTCCTGAAACGGCAGTTCGGGGATATCACCCGCGATGTGCATGTCGGCATGACCCGGCATCTCAACTTCGAGCATGCGGAACGGATCATCGCCAACAAGCTGTTGATCGATTTTGACGCCGGCCATTTTGACGAGTGTCATCTGGTTTACAATGCCTTCAAGTCGGCCATGACCCAGGAGTTGACTTGGCGCCAGTTGATTCCGGCGCCGGTGGAGCAGACGAGCGCCGAGGATGCCAAGAAGGCCAGCCCGATCTTTGAGCCGGACGAGGAGAGCGTGTTGGCCGCGCTCTTGCCGCGCAACATCGCGGTACAGGTGTTTCAGGCGCTGGCGGAGTCCAATGCCGCCGAGCATGCCGCCCGCATGACCGCCATGGACAACGCGGTGCGCAATGCGGGTCAGATGTTGAAGAAATTGAACACTACCTACAACAGAACGCGCCAGGCCGCCATCACCACCGAGCTGATGGAAATCATCGGCGGGTCTGAATCTTTGAAGGGATGATGATCTGGTAAACTCCCCCGCGCCGCGATAGGGCGTGGGCATGGCGAACCATTCATGCGCAAGACGGAGCGATCAATGAGCAAAAATGTCGGACGGGTGATTCAGGTGGTCGGACCAGTGGTGGATGTGCACTTCGACGGCGAATTGCCCGCTATTCTCAATGCGTTGTATGTCGACCGGGGCAGCGGGGGTCGGCTGGTGTTGGAAGTCGCTCAGCACCTGGGTGAACACAATGTGCGCACCATCTCGATGCACTCCACCGATGGTTTGGTGCGCGGTCAGGAGGTGGTCGACACCGGCACCTCGATTCAGGTTCCGGTCGGTGAGCAGACCCTGGGCCGCATCATGAACGTGGTCGGTGATCCGCAGGATCAGATCGGACCGATCGAGACCGCGCAGACCTTCTCCATGCACCGTCCGGCGCCCGCCTTTGCCGATCAATCCACCGAGGCCGAGATTCTTGAAACCGGCATCAAGGTGGTGGATCTGCTGGCCCCGTATGCCAAGGGTGGCAAGATCGGCCTGTTCGGTGGCGCGGGCGTGGGCAAGACGGTGTTGATCATGGAGTTGATCAACAACGTAGCCATGGGGCACGGTGGTTATTCGGTCTTCGCCGGTGTGGGTGAACGTACCCGCGAGGGCAATGACCTTTACCACGAAATGATCGCCTCCAAGGTTATCGATCCGCACAACTACAAGAACTCCAAGGCCGCGCTGGTCTACGGTCAGATGAACGAACCGCCGGGCGCTCGTGCCCGTGTGGCCCTGACCGGTCTGACCGTCGCCGAGTACTTCCGTGACGTGGCCAAACAGGACGTGCTGTTGTTCATCGACAACATCTTCCGTTTCACCCAGGCTGGTTCCGAGGTGTCGGCGCTGCTCGGTCGCATCCCCTCGGCTGTGGGTTATCAACCCACCCTGGCCACCGACATGGGTGCCTTGCAGGAGCGCATCACCTCCACCACCAGTGGTTCGATCACCTCGGTGCAGGCGATTTACGTGCCGGCGGATGACTTGACCGACCCGGCCCCGGCCACTGCCTTCTCCCATTTGGACGCCACCACCGTGTTGTCGCGTCAGATTGCGGAGATCGGCATCTATCCTGCGGTGGATCCACTTGACTCCACCTCGCGCATGCTCGATCCGCAGGTGGTGGGCCAGGAGCACTACACCGTGGCCCGCGAAGTGCAGCGCGTGTTGCAGACCTACAAGTCGCTCCAGGACATCATCGCCATCCTCGGTATGGATGAGCTCTCGGAAGAGGACAAGATGACCGTGTTTCGGGCGCGCAAAATTCAGCGTTTCCTGTCCCAATCCTTCCATGTGGCCGAGGCCTTCACCGGTCAGAAGGGTGTTTATGTCCCGTTGAAAGAGACGATTCGCGGCTTCAAGGAGATCGTCGAGGGCAAGCACGACAACCTGCCCGAGGCGGCCTTCTACATGGTGGGCGATATCGACAGCGCCATCGAGAAGGGTCGGCGTTTGGCCAAGTAGCGCGGGAGGGCGTTTATGGGCATTGTCATACAAACCGAACTCGTCACACCGGAGGCGTTGCTGCTCTCCGAAGAGTTCATGCTGGTCACGGCACCGGGCGTGGATGGTTACTTCGGGGTCATGTCCGGACACACCCCGTTTGTCACCCTGCTCAAGGCGGGCGTGCTTTCGGCGGGTGTGGACGAGGACGCCAAGCAGTTCGTGATTGCCGGCGGTTTTGCCGAGGTGATGCCCAACAAGGTGACCATCTTGACCGAGCGCGCCTTGCCGCGCGAGCAGATCACCAAACAGTTGGTCGCCGATGAGAAGCATCAGGCCGAGACCAAACTGGCTCAGGCTGAGGGCGACCAGGAGACCACGCTGATCGCCTACTGGAAGGCGCGCATGGATTTTGTTAACGTTTGCCAGGAGTTGCTCAAAAAAGAGCAGGGCTGACCCTTTCGAGTCAATAGAACAGGCACGGAGTACACAGCGGGGTCGAGGCGTGAGCGCCTTTGGACCCCGTTGTCACGCATGCTGTCGGTCATCGTCGCTCCGGATATTCCCGGATCACCCATTCAGGTAGCTGTCGCCTATGAAGCGTTGTTCGGTCCTGGTACTGGCTGCGGGCCAGGGAACCCGGATGCAATCCAATCTCCCCAAGGTGCTGCACACCTTGGCGGGTCGTCCTTTGTTGTGGCACATCCTGCGCGCGGTGCGCGGCCTGGAACCGGAACGGCTGGTCGTGGTGACCGGCTATGGTGCCGAACGGGTCGAGGAGGCGCTGGACGCCCCCGATATCCGCTGGGTCCGCCAGATGGAGCGTCTGGGTACGGGTCACGCGGTGCGTTGTGCCCTGCCTGCCTTTTGGGATCTGACGGGTGATCTGTTGATCTTGAATGGCGATCATCCGTTGATCACGACCGGGATTCTCTCCGATTTGCTGGCCTTTCATCAGGCCGGTCATCAGGTTGCGACCCTGCTTTCCACCGAACTCGACAATCCGACCGGCTATGGCCGGGTGGTACGTGATGCAGAGGGCTCTTTAGTGCGCGTGGTCGAGGAGAAGGATGCCAGCGAAACCGAACGGGCCATTTGTGAGGTCAACACCGGCTTTTATTGCGTCTCTTTGGCGAGGCTGTCAGGCTGGATCGAGCGCATTGGCAATCGCAATGCCCAGAACGAATATTACCTCCCTGATATTTTCCCGATGGCCGTCGCCGAGGGGGGTGCGGCTGCGTGGTGTTTGAAGGATCCGATCGCCTTGTCCGGGGTCAACGATCGCGCGCAATTGGCCGAGTTGGAACGGTCCTTTCGGGATCGTCAGGTGGCCTTGTGGATGGCACGCGGGGTGTCGTTTGTCGATCCGGCTTCGTGCTGGGTGGCCTCCGATGTTGAGATCGGCATGGATACGCGCATTGAACCGAATGTGGTACTCGGAGCCGGTACCCGGGTGGGGGAGCGCTGCGTGATCGGTCCCTTCTGTCACATTGAGGGGAGTGAAGTCGCAGATGAGAGTCACATTCTGCCGTTCAGCCATCTCGATGGTGCGCATGTCGACAGCGAGTGCGCCATTGGTCCGTATGCGCGTCTGCGTCCCGGTGCGCGTCTGGCGGCCAAGGTCAAGGTGGGTAATTTTTGTGAGATCAAGAAATCATCGATTGGAGTTGGTACCAAGATTAATCACCTAAGTTACATTGGCGATGCACAGATTGGCAGCGGAGTCAATGTCGGTGCGGGGACCATCACGTGCAATTACGACGGCTTCCACAAGCATCGCACCGTGATCGGTGATCAGGTGTTCGTGGGGTCGGATGTGCAGTTTGTCGCACCGGTGCAGGTGGGTGCGCGCGCCACCATTGGTGCTGGCACCACGGTCACCAAGGATGTACCCCCGGATTCGTTGGCCATTTCGCGTGCCCATCAGACCCATGTGATGGGGTGGTCGGAGCGGCGCAACAGGCACCGTTCGTGAGAAAAATGAACCCAGCATGGAATGAATTGTTATACTGGTAAGAAAAAAGAGAGGGTCTGGGAGATTCATCTCCCAGGGTTTTGCTTTTGACTTTGCTTTTGGCGCGCTCTTCAAAAGAAGCATTTTTCGCGTTTTTTGCGAAAAATGCGCCGCGCGCCGCCTTGGTTTCCAAGAGCTGTTTTGCGATTTCTGCAAAACGGCTCTTGGAAAGCATCGCCAGAACAAAGCCGCGAGCCGGCGGATCACGGGTTGCAAGCAGATTTGCCGCTGTTGCCCTTCAGGCAACAGCGGTTGGTACAGAGGCGGCGCGCTGAGCGCGCTAAAGTCAAAAACAAAGTCCCAAGGGCTTTGCCCTTGGATCCCACCAGGGGGATAATCCCCCTGGACCCCTATTAATGGAACTACGCATCCCGTGATGGTTGCGGTTTAGCGTTTTTTCGCTTCGCGAAAAAAAGCTTTGCGTAGAGCGCGCGAAAATCAAAGGCAAAACCCTGGAGGCTTTGCCTCCAGACCTCCACCGGGGACCGTGCCGGTCCCCGGCCCCCTGCAATAGTTGGGAGTTTTGATTACCGGACGGGGAGAATCAGCATGTGCGGCATCATCGGCGTCATCGGCGAACGCAACGCCACCCCCATCCTGGTGGAGGGACTCAAACGACTGGAGTACCGCGGCTACGACTCTGCCGGCATCGCGGTTCTGCAGAAATTCGGCGGGTTCCAGGTTCGACGATCCAAAGGCAAGCTGGTCAATCTGGAAAACCTGCTGGCCGAAAAACCGTGTACCGGACTGATCGGCATCGGCCACACCCGCTGGGCCACCCACGGCCCGCCCACCGAGAAAAACGCGCATCCCCATTGCTCCAGCAATGTGGCCGTGGTCCACAACGGCATCATCGAAAACTACCAGGAGCTGCGTCGCGAACTTACCGGGGAGGGGGTCACCTTTGCCTCGGATACCGATACCGAAGTGATCCCGCACCTCATTGATCGGGAGTTGGCACGCGGACTGGAACCCGCCGAGGCGGTGCGAGCCGCGATCCGGCAGTTGGAGGGGGCCTATGCACTCGGCATTCTGATTCAGGGCGCGGACCTGTTGATCGCGGTGCGGCGCGGCAGTCCATTGATCTTGGGGATCGGCGATGGCGAGAACTTCATCGCTTCGGATGCCACCCCGCTGGTCCCCTACACGCGGCGCATGGTCTATCTCAATGACGACGATCTGGCCGTTTTGACCCGCGATCGGGTGCGAATCACCGACCTGAGCGGCCAGAATGTGGAGCGCTCGGTAAAATTATCGCAAGTCAGTGCCGAGTTGACCGACAAGTGGCCCTATCGCCATTTCATGCAGAAGGAGATCCACGAACAGCCCACGGTGCTTGGCGAAACGCTCAAAGGGTTGATCCGTGCAGCGGATTTGAGTGTGGATCTGAGTGATTTGACATCCGAGATTGACCTTGAGGCCGTCCAGGCGGTGAACATCATCGCCTGCGGCACCTCTTATCACTCGGGGATGGTGGCCGGATATTGGATCGAGCAGCTTGCGCGTTTGCCGGTGAGCGTGAACATCGCCTCGGAGTTTCGCTATCGTGAGCCGCCGTCGTTGCCGGGGGCGTTGACGGTGGTGATCTCGCAGAGCGGCGAGACCGCCGATACCCTGGCGGCGTTGCGTTTTTGTCGCGGGCAGGGGCAGAAGGTGTTGGGGATTGTCAATGTGCCGGAGTCGACCATTGCCCGCGAGGCGGATGGCGTGCTCTACACCCAGGCCGGTCCCGAGATCGGCGTGGCCTCGACCAAAGCCTTCACCACCCAGTTGATGGTGTTGGCCTGTCTGGCGCTGGGTTTGGCGCGTGCGCAGAAACGTCTGCCGCGTGAGCAGGAGCGGGTCTGGGTCGAGGAGTTGATGCGCGTGCCGGCGCGTCTGGAACAGGTGTTGCTGCACGACGCCCAGTTGCATCGCATTGCCGGACAGTTCATGAATGCGCGGGGATTTCTCTTCATGGGGCGGGGAACCTGTTTTCCGATCGCCCTCGAAGGGGCGTTGAAGCTCAAGGAGATCTCCTACATTCACGCCGAGGGGTATGCTGCCGGTGAAATGAAGCACGGTCCGATCGCGTTGATCGACGAGCAGTTGCCGGTGGTGGCCGTGGCCCCGCGTGATCCGCTGTTCGACAAGGTGGTGAGCAATCTGGAGGAGGCGCGGGCGCGCGGGGGTCGTCTGATCGTGATCACCTCGGGTGGAAAATCCGGTGAAAAGTTGCCGTTCATGGCGGATCATGTGATCGCGATGCCGGAGTGCGGGATGTTCGCGGCACCGATTCTTTACGTGGTTCCGTTGCAACTTCTGGCCTATCACATCGCGGTGTTGAAGGGCACGGATGTCGATCAACCGCGCAATCTGGCCAAGAGCGTGACGGTGGAGTAAACCGCATTCAGCTGGGAATGTGTGGCTTTTTCTGGTAAAAAAAAAGAGCGGGTCTGGGAGACTCCTCTCCCAGGGTTTTGCTTTTGACTTTGGCTTTTAGCGCGCTCTTTTCAAGAAGCATTTTTCGCGCCTTTTGCGAAAAATGCGCCGCGCGCAGCCTTGGTTTTTCCTTGAGACGTTTTGCGTCTTTTGCAAAACGTCTCAAGGAAAAAGCATCGCCAGAATCAATCAATAAGACACGGCTTTATCCGGCGAGCACCTCGTCGAGGGATCCGACCTCCAGAATCCGCAATCCCCACTCCTCCAGCGTGGCCAGGTCAGCCTGGGCAATGCGCTCCGTGGCCCAGGAGGGCAGGTTGCCGAACCGGCGTTGCAACAAGCGCGTCAGCATCGCGGCTTCGCACTCCCGGGTCCACCCTTCTGCGGTTTCTGCCAACATGGTGCGTACCTCCTCCAGGTTGTCCATCTCCGGCAGAGCCTCCGGGATGGTGACGTTGCGTTTGGCCAGCCGTGGCAAAAGAGTGCGATTCAAAAACGTCTTGTCTATCCGGCGAACACCTCGTCGAGGGATCCGACCTCCAGGATCCGCAATCCCCACTCCTCCAGCGTGGCCAGGTCAGCCTGGGCAATGCGCTCCGTGGCCCAGGAGGGCAGGTTGCCGAACCGGCGTTGCAACTGGCGCGTCACACTCCCGGGTCCACCCTTCTGCGGTTTCTGCCAACATGGTGCGTACCTCCTCCAGGTTGTCCATCTCCGGCAGAGCCTCCGGGATGGTGACGTTGCGTTTGGCCAGCCGTGGCAAAAGTATCCGGCTCAGCCATTTGGCGAATGCCCGACGCAATTCGCGTTGTTCCGGGCTTTGCAACCAGAGCTCAAGCTCTTCGATGACCTGACGGACATCTTCCAGGCGACGGCTTTTTTCCAATCTGAACAACGCGGCCACGACGTTCTGCATGGCTTGCAGCTCGCCTTCCTGGTGGCGATGCTCATCCACCAGCAGATAGCGCATGCGGGGGCAATAGATCTCCAGGCCAGGCGGTGAGGCCTCGATCAGCTCGGCCACATCCAAAGGCGCAGACCAGCGTTGCGAACCATTATACAGCACAATCGGCACCACGGGGGGAAATTTACACCCCTCCGGGACTCTTCCCGTTTGCCGCAGATCCTGATAGAGCAGCATGCGGTAGAGATCGATCCGGATGGCCATGATCTCATCAACCGTGGATTGCGGCTCCAGGATCAGATAGAGATAGAGCCAGCGTTCCGAATCCTGCCAGCGGACTTTCCAGACCAGATCGTTCAGCCGCTTGCGGAAGTCGTCGGTCACGTAGACCGGATTCACCTTTTCCAGGGTTGCGAACTCCAGTCCCGTGACCCACGCCTCCTGGATGAAGCCTGTGATCAGATCTTCGATCATGCGGGGATGCGAGAAGAGTTTCGCGTAGCCCAAGTCGTGGCTGTTCATGCGCACTCCCGGATCATCGGAAAGAGTCTGTCTGTCAGGGTGTCGGCGGTTTGCTCAGACGGGGCGTGTTGAGCAGTCTGATCGCCCCGGGCTCCTCCAGGCTGAGGATCTGCAATTCAAAGAGTCGCTCCGCGCGTTGACCCGTGCCATCCTCCAGCCACACCCGCAAGCCGTGCCGACGACCGGTCGCACTGCCATCCCCCGGTGCAAACGGGGCAACCCCTTGCAGGCGGAGCGTTGCATCCGCCTCCCCTTCCACAAACCGTGTGGCAGCGCAGCCAGCCGCTGCCTGCACCACACCCTCATGCGCCAACGTGATTTTTCCGGTCAACGCCCCACCCGGCATGAGCGCCGTACTCTCCACACACCAGCGATAAGGGGGTTGCCCACCACGCGCGGTAAAGGTGACCGTGCCATACGTCTGCTCCTCGAAGCCGATCGGCAGCCGGTCAACCACGACTGCGAGTCCATCGGCACTCTCCGGATCCTGACAGCCGGCAACCGCCTGGAGCGTCTCCAGGGTGACAAACTCCAATAAATCATCCAGATCGTCGGTGATCTCATCGGGGGTGCCGCGGGCATCGAACGGCGGATTGGCAAAACGGGTCGGCTGTTCGATGGCGCCGGAGCGCTTGTCCGGCTGACCGTTGGAAAGATTCACCCGTCCGTTGCGACCGTGACTCCAGAGCGCCAAGGCGACGTTGCCGCGCTCCTCCACGGTCAGGTGGGTGGTGATCAGCTGACAGACCGCCTGCGGTTGGGTCAGACGGGCATCATGGGCGTACTGGATGGGATTCAAAAAGCCATCGACTGGACGTGGCAGCAGGGAGGCAATCCCGGTCGCATCAGGCAGTTGGGCCCAGGCTGCCACGAAGCCGAGCAGAGCGTTGCGATCGGCCCTGAGTGCGGCAATACTCTTCTCGCGTCCCACGCTCTCCAGATTGGGCCACAAGAGGGTCAAAGTGGAGAGTCCCACGCCGAGCACCATGAGCAGCAATGCCAGGCTGATCAGACTGAAACCGTCCGCCTTGGACCGGGATATCCATCGAACGCCCCGGTTCATGGCTGCACGAACAGGCTCAACCGCCGGCTGACCGCATGGGGCTTGCGATTGCCATCCCGCAGATGGACCACGAAATCATACGGCCCCCCCTGATCGGCAGCCATGAACGGCGTGACCCCTGAGAGGGTCAACGTGTCGCCCTCGTGCCAGTTGCCCCCGGTGCAGCCATCAAAGGTGGCTGCAGGCGTCAACTCGGCCCGGGCCATGAATCCAAGCCTGCCGGCCCGCTCCGCATCCGGAAAGGCCACGCACCAACCGTACGGGGGCTTGCCACCCTCCGGAAAGAAAGTGACGTTGCCGTAAACCGCGCCAACATGGGCAGAGGGCAGGGCGCTGATCAGGATTTTCAACCCCTGGCTGCCGCATCCGGCGGCGGCTTTGAGTTCTGCGAGCGTGGCCCAGTCGACCAGATCATCGGCGATGGTTTCCGCGTAAAGTGGCACCGGGAAGATGGCCTCGTCCACGATGGCACCGACCGCCTTTTCCGGGGCGGTCCGACCGTCGTAGCCGCGGCTCCAGAGCACGAAAGCCACATTGGCCACCTCGAAATCCACCGCACCGTCGGGTTTGAGCACCTGCACGCGCAAAGGGGTATCATCCTGCTGGCAGAGGCGGTTCACGGTGCTCAAGGCGGCAGCGAAGGCGTACTGAATCGGGTTCAACTGCGCATCCCGGACTGCGCCAACCACGCCTGTGGAGCGCAACTCCACCGGCAGACTCCTGTGTGCGCCGGCAAAGCCGATCAGCGTTTCGGTCGCCTGTTTGACGATCGTCTCGTTTTTGTTCTTTAACGCCTGGCGCATCGAGGGTTCGTAAACCCCAACCCCACCGGCGATGATCAGACCGATGATGATCATGACGATGGAAAGCTCGATCAGGCTGAAGCCGGCACAGCGCGCAGCGAGAGCTGAACAATCGGTCGGTGTGGCAATCGGTCGTTCAATCTTCATGGCTCACCCCACCATGCTGTAGAGCGGCATGAACATGCCGATGAGCAGCAACAGAAACAGCCCACCGCCCAAAACCAAAGCGATCGGCTCGATGCTTTTGCCCAGAGTCTTGACCACGTCATCGAGGTGGCGGCCATACTCTTCGGCAGCAAAATCGAGTTGAGTGGCCAAGGCGCCGCTCACTTCACCAATGCCGATCATGCGCACCACGAACGAGGGAAAAATCTTGGCCTCGGCAAACGAGGTGCGCAGTCCCAGACCGTTGAGCAGTCCGGCCCGCACCTCGCGCATCTTCTCCCGGTAGATTTCATTGGATAAAGAGGCGCTCAAGATATCGATGCTCTTGATCACATCCACGCCGGCATTTAGCAGCAGACTGAAATAGGCGGTGATGAAGGCCAGATTCGAGGCGTTGACGATCTTCTCGATGATCGGCAGTTTCAAAAGCAGCGCATGAATCTGGCGGCGAAAGACCAACAGATGGCGCATGGCGTTTTTAAAGGCGATCACCAGGCCGATGATGGACAAAGTGATCGTGCCGATTTCGCTCCTTAAGATATCGGCGGTGGCGATGATCCCCCGGGTCAGGGCGGGCAGTTCCTTGCCGGTCGCCTTGAGCAGCGGCAGCACCATCGGTACCACGGCATAGAGCCAAAAGGCCATGGCCATGAAGATCACGGTGAACATGATCGCCGGGTACATCAAGGCCCCTTTGGTCTCGCGCACGATCTTGTCCACCTTGATCATGTGGCG
>JAMOBI010000104.1:0-10179 GCA_039908105.1 Magnetococcus sp. YQC-9 | reverse complement strand
CCAGTGCGCGGCCTTCGGGGTATTGCTTGAGGAGGCGGATGCGGATCTGCTCGATTGGATGGGCGGTATCAAGCCGACGCCTAAGCGGGTGAATGCAGAGTTGTTGGCCCGCTTGGGCGGCTATGCGCGCGAACATTCGTGAGTGATCACCAATCGGGATGCTAAACCGCACCTGCTTTGGGATGCGTCGTTTTTTGCAAGGCTGCGTGCAAGATGTGAGCGTCGTTTCCAAAAAGCGGAAACGACGCTCACGAAGGCCGCGCGCGGCGCATTTTTCTAGAAAATTCGCGAACAATGCTTTTTGAGAAGAGCGCGCTAAAGTCAAAAACAAAGTCCCAAGGGCGTTGCCCTTGGATCCCACCAGGGGGATAATCCCCCTGGACCCCTGTTAATGGAACTACGCATCCCGTGATGGTTGCGGTTTAAAAAAAAATTGGTCACGCATTCATTTTAGGGTCAATTTTGTTAATCGACGGGCAAAGGGTTGAAATTAATATTTTTTATCGCTCATTCGTTAACCCGTTTCATCCAAACCTTTTCCATTGCAGCAAGAAGGAGTTTCGCATGAATCTGATCTTTATGGGCCCCCCAGGTGCCGGCAAGGGCACGCAGGCCCGCCGCATCGCGGAAAAATACGGCATTCCGCAACTCTCCACCGGTGACATGCTGCGTGCCGCCGTCAAAGCGGGCACACCGGTCGGTTTGCAGGCCAAGGCCGCCATGGAGAGCGGTGGTCTGGTGACCGACGCCATCGTGGTCGGCATCATCGGCGATCGCATTGGCGAGGCCGACTGCGGCAAGGGTTTCATCCTGGACGGTTTCCCGAGAACCGTTGGTCAGGCCGAGGCCCTGGATGTCATGCTGACCGAGCGCGGCTTGAAGATCGATCAGGTGATCGACATCACCGCCGATGATGAGGCTCTGGTTTCGCGCATCACCGGTCGTCGTACCTGCGGCAAGTGCGGCGAGGGGTATCACATTCAGCACAAGGCCCCAACCGTCGAGAACGTCTGCGACAAGTGCGGCGCTGCCCTGGTCACCCGTGCCGACGATACCGAGGAGACGGTTCGCAACCGCTTGACGGTCTATCACGCCCAAACCGCCCCGGTGTTGAATTTCTATCGTGGCAAGGGCGAGATTCGCGTGGTGGACGGCATGCAGGATATGAATGTGGTTTTTGACGCTCTGTGTACCATCATCGGTTGAAATGCAACTAACGTGCCGTTAATATGAATCGTGCGAACGGCACACATTCTTTGATACAACCCGTGTGGGCGGGAATAAAAACCATTACTGGATAAGGGGTTTGAGACTATGGAAATATCGATGGGGGCGTTGTTCTTTTCGATACTGTGCGGGATCGTCGCAGTGGCATATGGGTGGAAGACCCGGGAGTGGATCCTGGCCCTGCCCACCGGCACGGACCGGATGCGTGAGATCGCCGGTGCCGTGGAGGAGGGGGCGCGGGCCTACATGAAGCGTCAATACACGACGATCGGTTATGTGGGCGGCGTGCTGTTCATGCTGATGGCCATGTTCCTGGATATCGCCACGGCGCTCGGCTTCGTGGTCGGCGCGGTGCTCTCCGGCCTCTCCGGCTTCATCGGCATGGGCATCTCGGTCAAAGCCAACGTGCGTACCGCCGAAGCGGCCAAGAATGGTCTGGATGCCGCCTTGCAGGTGGCCTTCCGCGGTGGCGCCATCACCGGCATGCTGGTGGTGGGTCTGGGTCTTTTGGGTGTCGCGATCTTCTTCTGGCTGCTGGTGAAGCTCTCCGCTGGCACGACCATGGCCATGGTGCTCAAGCCGTTGGTGGGTGTGGCCTTCGGTGGCTCGCTGATCTCCATCTTCGCCCGTCTGGGTGGTGGTATCTTCACCAAGGGTGCGGACGTGGGTGCGGATCTGGTGGGCAAGGTGGAAGCCGGCATTCCGGAGGATGACCCGCGCAACCCGGCGGTGATCGCCGACAACGTGGGCGACAACGTGGGTGACTGTGCTGGTATGGCCGCCGACCTGTTCGAGACCTATGTCGTGACTGTGGTGGCCACCATGCTGCTGGGTGCTCTGGTCATGCCGAAGTACGGCAACGCCGTGGTCTATCCGCTGGTGCTGGGCGGCATCTCGATCATCGCCTCGATCATCGGCGTCTATTTCGTCAAGTATCTGCCAGGCAAAAAGATCATGACCGCGCTCTATCGTGGCCTGATCGTCTCTGGCATCATCGCCGCTGTCACCTTCCTGCCGATCACCAAGTGGATCATGGGCAACAACGGCATGTACAGCGTCGGCGCCCTTTATGGTGCGGCCATGATCGGTCTGGCCTTGACCGCCGCCATGGTGATGATCACCGAATACTACACCGCCACCGAATACCAACCGGTGCGCGACATCGCCAAGGCCTCGGAAACCGGTCACGGCACCAACGTCATCGCCGGTCTGGCCGTCTCCATGAAAGCCACCGCCGCTCCGGTGGTCGCGGTGTGCGCCAGCATCATCGCCGCCTATGACCTGGCCGGTCTCTACGGGATCGCCGTGGCCGCCACCTCCATGCTCTCCATGACCGGCATCATCGTTGCCCTCGACGCCTATGGCCCGATTACCGACAACGCCGGTGGCATCGCCGAAATGGCGGAGCTTCCTTCCGAGATCCGTGACATCACCGACCCGCTGGATGCGGTCGGCAACACCACCAAAGCGGTCACCAAGGGGTATGCCATCGGTTCCGCCGGTCTGGCCGCCCTGGTGCTCTTTGCCGACTACACCCATGAACTGGAGAAGTTCATTCACGGTATTACCTTCAGCCTCTCGGATCACATGGTCATCGTCGGTTTGTTCATCGGTGGTCTGATGCCGTATCTCTTTGCCGCCATGGGCATGGAAGCTGTGGGTCGCGCTGCTGGTAGTGTCGTGATCGAGGTGCGTCGTCAGTTCCGCGAGATCCCCGGCATCATGGAAGGGACCGCCAAGCCGGACTACTCCAAGGCCGTGGACATGCTGACCAAGGCTGCGATCGCTGAAATGATCGTTCCCTCTTTGCTGCCGGTTATGGTTCCGGTGCTGGTTGGTTTCCTGCTCGGGCCGCAGGCCCTGGGCGGCGTGCTGATGGGTACCATCATCACCGGTATCTTCGTGGCCATCTCCATGACCACCGGTGGTGGTGCCTGGGACAATGCCAAGAAGTACATTGAGCAGGGCAACTTCGGCGGCAAAGGTTCCGATGCCCATAAGGCGGCGGTCACCGGTGACACGGTGGGCGACCCCTACAAGGATACCGCTGGTCCCGCAGTCAACCCGATGATCAAGATCACCAACATCGTGGCGCTTTTGATCGTGGCACTGATCGTCTAGTTTCAGGTTGTTTCCTTCCCAAGCGGCTGCCGGTTTATGGATTTCCTTCCGAACCGGCAGCCGGTTCAAGCTTCCACCCGGATTGCTTTTCCGGTGGTTTCCAGCGACAAGTGGTGCGATCCGGCCCGGGATCGTCGCCCCTGCCTTAGGATTTCGCATTTTCCGCTTGTCAAAACCAACCGTAACAAAGTCTACAAGTCAAGGAGCTAAAAAAACGATGTCACAACCGGATATCATTTACACCAAGGTCGATGAGGCCCCGGAGTTGGCCAGCGGGTCGTTCCTGCCGATTCTCCAGAGTTTCACCCGCGCTGCGGGCATCACGATCGGTACCAAGGACATCTCGTTGGCAGGACGCATCATCGCCAATTTCCCGGAAAAGCTGACGCCGGCACAAAAACAGCCGGACGATCTGGCTGAGTTGGGCGAGTTGGTCAAAACCCCGGAAGCCAATGTCATCAAGCTCCCCAACGTCAGCGCCTCGGTGCCGCAGTTGAAAGCGGCCATCAAGGAGCTGCAATCCCAGGGTTACGACATCCCGGATTATCCGGATGATCCACAAAACGATGACGAACGCGAGGCCAAGGCGCGCTACGACAAGATCAAAGGGAGTGCCGTCAACCCGGTGCTGCGCGAGGGCAACTCCGATCGTCGTGCCCCGCTCTCGGTGAAGGCCTATGCCCAGAAAAATCCCCACAAGATGGGCGCCTGGAGCCCGGATTCCAAGACCCATGTGGTCTCGATGAAGAGCGGTGACTTCTACTCCAACGAAAAATCCCTGATCGTTGCAGCAGCCTCGGCTGGGAATGCCCGTATCGAATTCCTCGGAGCCGATGGCACGGTCAAGGTGATGAAGGATAAGGTGCCGCTGAAAGAGGGCGATGTCATCGACGGCACCTTCATGAGTGTTCAGGCGTTGCGTGATTTTCTGGAAGAGCAGATCGAGGATGCCAAACAGCAAGGTGTGCTCTTCTCCCTGCACATGAAAGCCACGATGATGAAGGTCTCCGACCCGATCATCTTCGGCCACGCGGTGACCGTCTTCTTCAAGGATCTGTTTGCCAAGCACGGACCACTGTTCGCCCAACTCGGCGTGGATCCCAACAACGGCTTCGGCGATGTGCTCGCCAAGATCGCCACCCTGCCCGAGGATCAGCGGCAGGCGGTTGAGGCCGATATCCAGGCCTGCTATGCCAGCCGTCCGGTGCTCTACATGGTTGATTCGGATCGGGGCATCACCAACCTGAACGTGCCCAGCGATATCATCATCGACGCCTCCATGCCGGCGATGATCCGCAACGGCGGCAAGGGGTGGGGTCCGGATGGCAAGGCCAATGACACCAAGGCGGTGATTCCGGATGCCAGCTACGCCGGAGTGTACGATGCCACGGTGAATTTCTGCAAGAAGCACGGCGCCTTCAATCCGGCCACCATGGGCAGCGTGCCGAACGTCGGTCTGATGGCCCAGAAGGCCGAGGAGTACGGTTCGCACAACACCACCTTCAAGGCGCCCAGCGATGGTGTGATGAAGATCCTCGACGCATCCGGCAATGAGTTGATGGAGCACATCGTGCGCGCCGGCGATATCTGGCGCATGTGCCAAACCACCGACGCCGCGATCCGCGACTGGGTGAAGCTGGCGGTGACCCGTGCCCGTCTGACCGGCTGGCCGGCGATCTTCTGGCTTGCCAAGGCGCGTTCGCACGATGCCCAGTTGATTGCCAAGGCTGAGGTTTATCTCAAGGATCACGATACGACGGGATTGGATCTGCGCATCCTGCCCCCGGTCGATGCCGCGACCCTCTCCTTGCAGCGTATGAAGGATGGTCAGGACACCATCTCCGTGACCGGAAACGTGCTGCGCGACTATCTGACCGATCTGTTCCCGATCATGGAGTTGGGCACCAGCGCCAAGATGCTCTCCATCGTCCCGCTGATGCAGGGCGGTGGGTTGTTTGAGACCGGTGCCGGTGGTTCAGCGCCCAAGCATGTGCAGCAGTTTTTGGAAGAGGGCCATCTGCGTTGGGATTCGCTGGGCGAATTCTCCGCTTTCGGTGCCTCGCTCGAGCATCTCGGTCACACCCGTGGCAATGCCAAGGCGTTGGTGTTGGCCAAGACCCTGGATCTGGCGATCGGCATGCTGCTTGACAACAACATGTCGCCGGGTCGGGCCGTGGGTGAGGTGGACAACAAGGCGAGCCACTATTACATCGCCAAGCATTGGGCGCGTGCCCTGGCCAACCAGGATGAGGATGCGGAGTTGAAGGCCCATTTCACCCCGATCGCGCAGCAGATCGAGGCGAATGATGCCAAGATCTCCGAGGAGTTGAAGATTGGTCTGGGTTCGGTTATCGATGTGGGCGGTTATTATCACACCGACCCGGCCAAGGTGGCCAAGGCGCAGCGTCCGAGCGCCACCTTGAACGCGATCATCGGTTAAACCGCATCCAGCTTGGGATGTGTGGTTTTTCTGGTGAAAAAAAAGAGCGGGTCTGGGAGATTCCTCTCCCAGGGTTTTGCTTTTGACTTTAGCGCGCTCTTCAAAGAAGCATTTTTCGCGTCTTTTCTAGAAAAATGCGCCGCGTGCCGCCTTTGCGAGCGTCGTTTCCGCTTTTTGGAAACGACGCTCGCATCTTGCCCACGGCCTTGCGGAAAATGGTGTTTCTCAATTCGGTGCGGTTTAAGATTTTTCAGATCGAGGCGTCACTATGGAAACTCGTGTCAGTTTTATGCCGGATCGTTACCGTTTGGGATGTGCCTCCATCGATACCCAACATGAGTTGATCTTTGCCATCTACCATGAACTGCTGCGCTCCGTGGAGTTGGAGCAGGATGGTTATGACATGGCATCGGTATTCCTCTGTCTGAACGGCTATGCCGCCACCCATTTCAAGCATGAAGAGACCTTGATGCGTTCTGCCGGTTTTCCCGGCATGGAGGATCATCTCCACGAGCACCGTTCCATGGTCAGGCAGATCGGCGTGTTTCGCGAGCGGTTTCTGTCTGCCGCCTCTGCAGAAGCCGAGCGTGTTGTGGCCCGGGAGGTGGCAGGTTTTCTGCTCGCCTGGCTGGAACATCACATTTCGGAAGTGGATCGGGAGCTGTGCGCCTACCTTTTGGTATATGCGACGGAGTTTCCGGACCAGTTTGATGCGGAGAATTCTTTGTAGTTTCGCGATTACCCCTTATAAAATTCAGTTTTGGTGAAAATTGGTAACCAGGTTGATTGATCTCTTTGAGATCGATTAATCTGGTTTTTTGTTTCTGGTTTTGCCAGAACGTTGGAATTCCATAATTTTCTTGACATTTTCTATGGAATTATCCGACAATCAGTCAAGTGATTTGTGCCTGTCATGATTTGAGGTTTGTTTTTCTGCGGGGTGGTCTCTGTGGTTTGATCTTAATCTGGAGTGTTCATCATGAGTGTCAATGAAATTTTTTGTGATACATTCGGCAATATTGTTGTAACTGGTAATATCGTGCGCATCGAATTGGCCACGCTCGATCCGACCCAATCCGATCAGAACAATCCCAAATTGGAGACTCGTTCCCGGCTGATCATGCCGTTGGATGGCTTTTTGCGTTCGTTCGGGATGAGCAAGCAGGTGGTCGACAAATTGACCGAGGCGGGCGTTTTGCGTCGTGCACCCGTTGCGGATGGAGGGAAAAATTCCACGCAGTGACGGTGCGTGTTGCAAGTTTTTTGCTGAAAGATGCTGACTGTTTCCGGGGGGATCGGTTCGGTGTTTTTTTGGATGGCGTAAACTTTGGACGATGACCATGAAACAGCACTGGCCCACCTCCCCCCTGTCACTGCCGCATTCAGCTCTCGAACCGTGGGTGCCGCATGAAACCCATCTGAGAATCCCTCCTGGTGGCGCTTCGATCCTGTTGCCTGATGGCTCTTTTTTGCTGCAAGGTGATTACGCGCGCGATGGCTTGGATCTTGTGATCACCAATCGTGCGGGTGACGTGATCCGCATCGAGGGCTATTTCGCCCTCTCCAATCCTCCGGATCTGGCCTTGGTCAACGGTTCGGCCTTGACCTTCGAGACGGTCAAGGCCCTGGCCTTCCCTGTTGAGAGTTCGGTTCTGGTGGCAGGCCCAGGGGCACCGGGTGCGGTGGAACCGGGTTTGGTGGTGGGCAAGGTTGCCAACATGTCCGGTACGGTCGAGGCCAAGGGCAAGGATGGCGTGGTCCGCACCTTGAAGGAGGGCGATCCGATCCAGGAGGGTGATCAGCTTTCCACCTCGACGGAAAGTCTCGCCCAGTTCACCATGAATGATGGCACCACCTTTCAGTTGGGTGAATCGGCGCGTGCCTTGATCGATCAATACCTTTTCAAGCCCGAGGAGACCAAGGGTCAGTTCGCTGCCACGGTTCTGACCGGGTCGTTCCGTTATGCTTCTGGGCAGATCGGTCAGGTGCATGCCGGCAAACACACCCTGATCAAAACCCCGACAGCCGAAATCGGCGTGCGTGGCAGTGAGTTGATGGGCGAGGTGGTGGGCGACGGCAGCACCACAGTGGTGCACAACGCTGGTATTCTGGAGATCGCCGATATCCACGGCCAGGGTGTGGTGGTGCTGTTGAAGCCGGGTACGGCGACTGCGGTCAAACTGGGCGGGGGGGCGCCGGTGCCGGTGTTTCAGGCTCCCGATGCCCTGATGAAGCGACTGGAAGGGCAGGTGTCGTTCCAGGCGGTGATTAAGGCCCGGGAGACGGAGAAGCTGCAACAGGAAAAAATAAAAGAGGACAAATCCCAGCAACCGATTGACAAGGAGCATGCCCCCGATCCGCATGCCAAGACCGACGATAAACCAGGTGAGGAGAAGTCGGGCAGCGATAAATCGGGTGGCGATAAACCGCAAGAGGAGAAACCGCCCGAGGAGAAACCGTCCGAGGAGAAACCGCCGGAGGAGAAGACGGGTGCCGATGCCCAAGAGAACAAAAACCTGTCTGTGACCTGGGAGCAGGTGCAATCCAAGGTGACCCAGGCCGAGATCAAAGCGTTTGCGGAGACGCTGTTGACCTCCCTGATCAAGGTCGAGGAGGCGATCAAACAACCCACAGCGGATAAGGTTGCCACGCTTTCCGATACGCTTAAATTTTCGTTGGGTGACTATCAGATCGAGCTTTTGCCGATTGTCAACCATGCGCCGATATTGCCGAGTCTCTTCAATCAAGAGGTTGCGGAGAAGGTCGATTTTACCCTGAATATGGGCGGAGGGGTGGATCCGGATGGTCAGGATGTCACCTTGCGTGCTCAATTGGCCAGCGGTGCTCCCTTGCCCTCCTGGTTGCATTTCGATGCGACGAGCGGTCGGTTTACCGGGACACCCTCCAATAGTGATGTGGGGCAGTTGAACATCGAGGTGATTGCCGCAGACCCGCTTCATCTGACCACCAGTCGCTCTTTCACCCTCACGGTCAACAATGTCAACGATGCACCGGTGTTGACGCATGCGGTGGCCCACGCGGTGGGACGCGCCGAGCGAACCGTGTATCTCAAGCAGGAGGGGGATCACTTCCTTCCGCAATTTGTCGACGGAACGCCTTTCACCTTCACTCTGCCGACCAACATCTTCAGCGATGCCGATCTGGCGGTCGATCCCAACGAGACTATCACTCTTTCCGCCACGCTGCTGGATGACAACGGTCAGGAATTGCCTTTGCCGGGTTGGCTGCAATTTGATCCGCTGACCGGACGGTTGATTGTCGAGGGGATGTCGTTTGCGCAATTGGGCAGTCATTCGGTGCGCATCACAGCGACCGATCAGGCGGGTGCCTGGGTATCGGATACTTTTTCGCTGGCGGTGCGTCTGGCCGATGCGCCGGTCGTCGATGTGGGACAGGGCTATTTTCTCGACAGCGCCGTGGGTGGTATCACCTATCTGGCCGATGATATCGAGGGTAGTACCGATGTTAACGGTGGTTTCACTTACCATCCGGGTGAGAAAATCATCTTCAAGCTCGGGGATCTGGTGTTGGGCCAAGTGAAGACCGGGAGTGGCCCAACGGTCACCTTGACCCCGGTCGATCTGGCATCCGCCACGGGTGGTGCGCACGAGAACGTTTTGATCAATCTGCTGCGGCTGTTGCAGACGTTGGATGGCGATCACAACCCGGAAAACGGGATCCATATTTCGCCGGCTACGATCGAGCACGCCAAGAATCTCCAGATCGATCTGACACTCTCGCCGGAACAGTTCGCGGAGAACGCGCAACTCAAGAGTCTGCTCGCCAGCGAAAACATATCTGCCCTCGTTCCGGTACAGCAGGCGCTGGCCCATTTCCAGAATACGTTGACTCCGGAAATCAGCACCGGTGCTGTCGGATCGCCTTTGGCCGTCAATCTGGCGGAAAACAGCCTGGATGTCGCGTTGTTGAGTGCCAGCAGCCTGAATAGCCAGGCAGAGTTGCAATGGTCGATCACCGGTGGCGCGGATGCGGGATTGTTTGCGGTCGATCCGATGAGTGGTGCGCTTCATTTTAACAGTGGGCCTGATTTCGAGGCGCCGGGTCATGCGACTGGCGGCAACCTTTATCAGGTCGCTGTTACCGTCACCGATCTGGGCAGCCCGTTTGAAGTAAGCCTGATTGCGCGGCCTTCGGCTTCCAAGGCGGTGGAGATCACCGTCACGGATGTGAATGAATCGCCGGGGATCACCTCGGTGGGCACGGCCTCATTTTCTGAGAACGCGACCAATGCGGTCTATCAGGCGACGGCGAGCGATCCGGATGCCGGGACGGTGCTCACCTGGTCGTTGACCGGGACCGATGCGGCGCTGTTTGCGATCCATCCCACGACCGGCGCGGTGAGTTTTATC
>JAMOBI010000103.1:0-10092 GCA_039908105.1 Magnetococcus sp. YQC-9 | reverse complement strand
GCGCCTTTTGCGAAAAATGCGCCGCGCGCCGCCTTGGATGCGGGATTGTTTTGCGCCTTTTGCAAAACAATCCCGCGAACATGGCCCAAGAACAAAGCCGCGTGACTAAAGGCTTTAAGATTTAGTGACTGGCGTGCCAGACCATCCAATCAGTCAAATCAGCTTGGTTGATCCGCTAGGTTAACGTAAGGCACCATCCGATAAGGTTGATCAAGCAATACGGGGGTCCGGAAACCTTGGATTCTCCGGACCCCCGTATGACTCATCCCGAATTCACAGCAACCCATCCTTGGCGCTCGGCCCCGGTCCACGCATCCTTGCATGACAACCGGGGCCTCGCGTTAAACGGGGATTAACCCCGTTCCTTTAACCAGTTGGCGATGGCCGGCGGGATCTCGGCCTGAGAACGCCCACTGACATACACGCCGATGTGACCACCCTTGAAGGCCACTTCCTGGTAATCGCTGCTGCCCACATACTGCTTGAGCGCCTTGGAGGCATCCGGCGGAACCAGATGATCCTTGGTGGCATACACGTTCAAAACCGGCATGGTGACGTTGGCCAGATCGACCCGCTTGTCGCCGATCCGGACACTTCCCTTGATCAGACCGTTCTTCTGGAAGAAATCCTTGATGAACTGCCGGAAGGTCTCGCCCGCCTGATCCGGCGAATCGAAGATCCACTTCTCCATGCGCAGGAAATTCTTCAACTTCACCTTGTCGTCCAACAGATCCACCATGTCCAGATACTTCTGGCCGGTCAATCGATAGGGGTTCATCGACAAAAAGGTGATGTTGAGCAAATCGCCCGGAATGTTCCCCAGGGTATCCACCAGCAGGTCGACATCCAGACTGCGCACCCACAGACTCAGCAGATTGTCCGGGGTGTGGAAGTCAACCGGGGTCACCATCGGCACCAAGTTGCGCACCCGATCCGGATGTATCGCCGAGAAGCAGAGGCTGAAGGTGCCGCCCTGACAAATGCCGAGCAGATTCACCCGGTAAATGTCGTGCTTCTCGCGGATGAAATCCACGCAGTGCTTCATATAGACGTTGATGTAGTCGTCCATGGTCAAAAAGCGATCGGACGCGTCCGGATAGCCCCAGTCGATCAGGTAGACATCCATCCCTTCATCGAGCAGCCCCTTGATCATGGAGCGATCTTCCTGCAGATCGGCCATGTAGGGACGATTCACCAGCGCATAGACCACCAGCACCGGCACACGGTGCGGATTCTCCACCCTTGGGGTGTAGTGATACAGCGTGACCTTGTCCTCGCGGTAGACCGCCTCTTTGGGGCTGATGCCCGATTCGATCTGGCCGACCTCGGTAAAGGTTTTCATGCCGGCGGCGAGCTTTTGGTTGAAACGAGCCAGCTCCTCCACCGCCTTTTCCGGATTGATGGCGAACGGAAACATGGATTACTCTCCTTTCTGGGCAGGCGCAGCTGCCGCCGGTTTGGCGTTGCCAATGCGCACTGTCTTCTTGATGGGCGTTTTTTCGGCAGTCACGTCCGTGTTGGCACTCTCTTCCACCACAGCCGTCGGAGCCGGGGACTCCTCCATCTGACGCTTCAGATCCGCCAACTCATCCCGCAGACGACGCACGCCGAGCTTCTCCATGTCATCGCGCAACGCATGAATCTCTGCGCTCGAATCCTTGCCGCGTATCTCCTGCAACGCATCCTCCAGCGTCGACAAGCGACGACGCAGGGTGCTGATCTGCCGATGCGCGCTGTCCAGCTCGCGCCGGGTCGGCATGTTCATCGCGGCCAGGGCATCATCCATGGTGTCGGCCATGTTGCGACGCACCCGCATCAACGCATTCATCATGCGCGCATTGATGTCGTTGAATTCGCGACCCGAAACCGTCGCGGCATTCGCCTCCTCGTTGCAATCCACCCACAGCACATAGAGATCACGCATGGTCTCCAGCGGCTTGCCCTCGGCGCCCATCTCCAACAACCGCTTGTGCAGCTTGTCCAGCGCCCGCTTGGAGGAGTCGTTCATCAGCTTCTGGAACTCTTCGTGCGCCTTGCGATACTCCAGAACCAGGCGCATCCCCTCCTGCATCTTCTCCTGCCGTTCGCGGTTGAAACCCACGCCCGGCATCGACAGGAAACGGCTCATCGCCTCTTCGGTCGCCTGTCCACCGGCCAAAAGCGAGCGCATCGTCTCATTGGCAAACATCGGATTGGTGTTCAAGAAATCGGTCCACGCCTTCATCGGACGGCTCATAAAGGCGTTCATGTCCTCCATCTTGCCCCACGGCTGACTGCCCATGGCCCCAGCCAGCGACGCCTGACCCTGCGTGAACATCGTCTTGGCCTGTTGGATCGCTTTGTCGAGCTGCCCGGTCCACTCCTGGGTCAGACTGGCCCCTTCCGACATGTTCTGGAACAGCTTGAACACCTCGCGGCCCATGCGCATGAACTCTTCCATCGAGCCCATGGCGTGACGCATGGCCATCACCTCAGGGGTTTGTTGCGGCGCGGTGAACATCTTTTGCCAGCCGCTCATCCCATCCTTGAAGAAGTTCATCGGATTTTCGTTCTGCCAGGAGTTGGTCCAGGAGCTCTGCGTCACCTCCGACCAATCTTCCCACATCTTGCGTTGCAGGGATTGCCACCCGGCCATCCATTCACCGGAAAACGGATTGTTGTCCATGCTTGACTCCTTGATGAGGATTTATCAGCCAATGACGCAACAAAAAGGCGTAAAACGACCAATAATTGAAATTTCTGATAAATCCGAATGACTTGCATCGTTATGGCAGCCGTGCCGAACGATCGGAAAATTGGACGGCGCGTCCCTGCGCCGTTACTGCGGGGCTGTTGGATCCCACCTCGCGCCAAATGCGGAGGTCGCCCCGATTTCGGCAAATGCCAAATGGATTATTCCAATCCGGCCTTCGCCTCTTCCACCAGCTTGGTGATGTTCTTGTCGATCAGGCTTTTGAGTTCATTCTGGCTTTGCGTCAGCACTTCCATGGTGCGCTTGGCATTGTCCACCATCATTTTGCCCAGATTGCTGGCAATGTCCGCCTGGGTGGAGACCGCTTCCTGAATGGTCTTGGCCGAGCTTAAATCCTTGAGCTGCCGGGCACCGGCGGTGATGAAACCTTCGGCGGCCTCGAGCTGTTGTTTGGTCAATTCCTGCACGGTACGATCGTTGATCTTCTGCAAATCGTTGATCGAATCCATCATCCGCTTGGTCAATTCCGTCATGCGATCGGCAACCTTGTTATTGTCCATTGATCTTGATCCTTATTGAGTGAGTTCACATGTCGTTGCAGTTTGCTGCAATGCAACAATGGTGCGGTGCAGCATAAATGAAGCAGCTACCCCTGTCAATTATTTTTTTCGGGTCGAGTGAAAAAATTCGACGCCTCGACCGACCAACTTTGGACGCGGTACTACTGGGGCAACAAAGCTGATTTGACGGGTTGCGACGGACCATGGGCTGGCACGCCAGTCACCAAACCTTAAAGCCTTTAGTCACGCGGCTTTGTTCTTGGGCCATGTTCACGGGATTGTTTTGCAAAAGGCGCAAAACAATCCCGCAAGCCAAGGCTTGCGCGTGGCGCATTTTTCGCAAAAAACGCGACAAATGCTTCTTTTGAAGAGCGCGCTAAAGGCCAACGTCAAAAGCAAAACCCTGGGAGAGGAATCTCCGGTGGCGCCTTACGTTAACCTGGCGGATCAACCAAGCTGATTTGACTGATTGCGATGGTCTGGCACGCCAGTCACCAAACCTTAAAGCCTTTTGTCACGCGGCTTTGTTCTTGGGCCATGTTCGCGGGATTGTTTTGCAAAAGACGCAAAACAATCCCGCAATCCTTGGCGGCGCGCGGCACATTTTTCGCAAAAGGCGCGAAAAATGCTTCTTTTAAAGAGCGCGCTAAAGTCAAAACCCTGGGAGATGAATCTCCCAGACCCTCTCTTTTTTTTTACCAGCAAAAGCGAATCATGCCAGGCTGTCAAATCAGCTCTGTCGGCCCACTACTCTTTCTTTTTGGGTGTGGAACCGAGGGTCAAGGTGAGGAGGCTTCCTTGCAGGGATTGCCACATCTCCAGGTTGCGCCGCCCCATTTCGTTGATCAGACTCAAAGGATCGGGCGCGTTTTGGAAGATGTTCTTTTGGGCCATGAAACTGTCCAGGCTCTGTTTCATCCATTCGCCGAGCGCTTCCTGCAAGGTATCGCCGTAAAAGCGGATGATCATCTGCAGGGCGTCGGAATCGAATACCGGGCGGCCTTTGTCCTCCTGTTCGCTGATGATCTGCAACAGGATCAGCCGGGTCAGATCCGCGCCAGTGCGATTGTCGACCACCTGGAACGGGATGCGATTCATGACCAGATCGCGTACCCCGTCCAGGGTGATGTAGGCCGACTGCTCGGTATCGTACAGGCGTCGGTTGGCGTATTTTTTGATGATGCGAACCGGGGTCTCATCCATAAAATAGAGCCTCTCCTTTTCACGACCGGTCGAAGCAGAGCCGGAGGGAACCGAAGCAACCGATTCCTCCCCGGCAACAAGCTGTTGAACAGGCCGTCACGCCCGCAAAAGGGGGGTGATCAGTGAATGAACTGGCCACCGTTGATGTCGATGTTGGCGCCAGTGATGAATCCGGACTTCTCGGAGGCCAGGAAAGCGACGACCCGCGCAATCTCCGACGGCTCGGCCAGACGACCCGCCGGGATTTGGGCAATGATCGATTGCAGCACATCCTCGCGGATTTTCTTCACCATCTCTGTCGCCACGTAGCCAGGGCTGATGGTGTTGCAGGTGACATTCTTGCGGATCCCTTCCTGGGCCACAGCCATGGTGAAGCCGTGCATGCCGGCCTTGGCCGCCGAGTAGTTGGCCTGACCGAACTGACCCTTGCGGCCATTGATCGAGGCGATGTTGACGATCCGGCCAAAGCCGCGATCGAGCATGCCCGGAAAGACCTGGCGGGTGACATTGAAGACGCTGTCCAGATTGACGCCGATCACCTGATTCCACTGATCCGGAGTCATCTTCTTCAAAACGCTGTCACGGGTGATGCCCGCGCAGTTGACCAGCACTTCCACCGGGCCGACCTCGGCCTCGATCTTCTCCACCGCCTGCTTGCAGGATTCAAAATCAGCCACATCCGCTTCATAGACCGGGATATCCAGCCCCTCATCGCGCATGGTCTGCTTCCAGGCGTCGAGATTGGGACACTCGAAGACCGGGGCACAGGTGGTCACCACCCGATAGCCCTCTTGAACCAACGCCCGGCAGATGTCCGTACCGATACCACCCGCGCCACCCGTCACCAATGCAACTTTTCCGCTCATGCTTCCATTCTCCTTGTTCGTTACCGGTTGTCCCTAAGATCGATCCTTCTGGCGGTTGGTTCCATTCCGCCTTTCGCGCCCAGGTTGAAACCCATGGCCATAAAAAAAATTACTCGGCCAGGACGCCCACCAAGCCAACGCCGTTGCACGACGCGGCCAATTTTTTTATGCGTTCAAACGGTCACTTCTGACCCTTCACGACCGCTACGCCCGCTTTGCGAACCGATATTCCGCAAAGATCGGCACCCAAATGGGTCGAAGCCGTTTCCCGCGCTCTGTTCCAATTCCGGATTCGGAAAGCGGTAACCTATGATCATTACCTCTTTTTTGCCGATTTGCAAAGGGACAGTCTATCGTCGCGCTTGTTTTGTCCTGGCCGGGCGTGTCATAGTTGGGAACCAAAGTGGCAGGTGGATCTTGCGTGACAGAAAGAAAAGGCATGTTCTTCATTCGGCTCTGGCAACGATTGCGTCTGGATGTCAAGCTGATCGGCACGACACTGCTTCTGCTGGCCATCCCGACGGTGCTGCTCAGCTGGAACGCCGTGATCGCCGAACAGCGCGCCCTGTTGGAGCGCGTCCAACGCCAGGGAGCGGCACTGGCCGAGGCAGCGGCGATCTTCTCCATCGAACCGCTGCTCACGCTCGATGACGTTGTTCTTTCCGGCTATGTCAAACGGTTGACCCGCACCCAGTACGATGTCGGTTTCGTGCGCATTTTAGACGCCAATGGTCGCGTGATCGCCCAGGCCCCGGATCTCAACAGCATCGATTCACTCTCCTTGAACGAAAGCGGTGCGGTGCGGATCTTTCGCGTCGATGTGCTGGTGGAGCCCGCTGATACCGAACCGATCGGTACGGTGGAGATCGGACTGTTGACCCGTCATGCCGATCTGGCTGCTGCTTCGCGGGAGCGCCAATTGATTGCCGCATTCTTCGGTATCTTCATCGCGCTTGGTTTTTCACTCTCTTTGCTGCTCAAAAAGATTGTCACCGATCCGATCCGCCTGCTCGACCGGCATGCCAAGGCGTTGGGACAGGGCGATCTGGAGACGCGCATTTTGATCCCCGGCGCCGACGAAATGAGCCGGCTGGCTGCGGCCATGGACGGAATGCGGGGTGACATCCGCGAGTCTCATGCAGCCTTGCGGCGCCAGGCGGAACTCGATCGGGCCCGCAAGGCTGCCGAGGCGGCCAATCAGGCCAAAAGCTCTTTTTTGGCGGTCATCAGCCACGAAATCCGTAGCCCGATGAACGGGATGATCGGCATGACCGATCTGTTGGCCGCCACGGAGTTGAGTTTGGATCAGCGACAGTATGTCGAAATCATCCAACGTTCCAGCCATTCGCTCCTGGCTTTGTTGAACGACATTCTGGATTTCTCCAAGGCCGAGGCCGGGGCCTTGCAGCTGGAAGTGGCGGCCTTCAATCCGCGCGATGTGGTGATCCTGGTTGGTGAAATTCTCAATGCTCCGGCCTTGAGCAAGGGTTTGCTCCTACAGCACGAAATCGATTCCCTGGTCCCGGAGTGCGTGTGTGGCGATGCGTTGCGTGTGCGCCAGATTCTGCTCAATCTGGTCGGCAATGCGATCAAGTTCACCGAACAGGGTGAGATTCGCGTATGTGTGCGGATTTCCGAAGAGGCGTCCGATCCGGAGTGGCCGATCACGCTGCATTTCACCGTCATCGATACCGGCGTGGGCGTTCCCGAGGAGAAACGGGAGTTGATCTTCGATCGCTTCAGTCAAGCCGATCTCTCCACCACGCGCCGTTTTGGCGGCGTGGGGTTGGGATTGACCATCTCGCGGCAGCTGGTTGCCATGATGCATGGGCGTTTGTGGTTGGAGAGCCGGGGGTTGGGAGAAGGCAGCGCATTTCATTTCCTGGCGCGTTTCAAGCCATGCGATTCGATGGAGCGGATTTTCGGCACGCCGGATACGATCGCGATCATTGATACCGGCTGTGCGCCGTTGCGGATTCTGGTGGTCGACGACGGGGAGGACAACCGCATTCTGGCCGGGCATATCCTGAGCCGTGAGGGTCATCGAGTCGATCAGGCCGAGGATGGACGTCAGGCGTTGGAGATATTGTGTCGGGAGCGTTATGACATCGTATTGATGGATGTTCAGATGCCGGAGTTGGATGGCATCGTGACCACGCGCATGATTCGTGATGGGGTGTTGGGGGATGTGGTGAGGCAGGTACCGATTCTCGGGGTGAGTGCCGGGGCATTGCAGGAGGAGATGGCGCGTGGACTGGCTGCGGGCATGGATCTTTTCTTGACCAAGCCTTATCGGGCGCAGGCGTTGCTGAAGGCGGTGTATCGGTTGGCAGGGAGAAGGGAGAGGAGTGAGAATGTCTGAACTGCACCCAGCTTGGGATGTGTAGCTTTGACTGGTGAAAAAAAAGAGAGGGTCTGGGAGATTCCTCTCCCAGGGTTTTGCTTTTGATTTTGCTTTTGTCTTTAGCGCGCTCTTTACAAGAAGCATTTTTCGCGGTGTTTGCGAAAAATGCGCCGCGCGCCGCCTTCGCGAGCATCGTTTCCGTTTTTTGGAAACGATGCTCGCAGTTTGCACACGGCCTTGCAGAAAATGACGCTTCTTAAAGAAGAGTTGCGATATAAATGAGTGATTCCAAACCCCTTCTCACCCTGCGTGCCGCTCGCATCCAGCTCTCCGAAGAGTCGATATCGATCGATCTGTCCGTCCATGCTGGCGAACGGCTGGCGATTCTGGCGCCCGAATCCGCTGGCAAAAGCCGGCTCATGCGCGTAATGGCCGGTTTGACACCTCCGGAGTCCGGTGAAGTGATCCGGCAGCATGCAACGGATTGCGGCCTGCTGTTTCGCGTGCCGGAGCTGCGTTTCCTCTGCGCCACGCCGCACGAAGAGGTGGCGTTGACACCAGCGGCGCGCGGTCTGAAAGGGGAAGCCCTGTCCGAGCGGGTCGAAGAGTCCCTGCAATTGGCCGGAGTCGATGCGCGGCATTGGGGTCGCGGCTGGCACCTCCTCTCCGCAGCACAACGTTACCGGGTGGGTATGGCGGTGGTGTATGCCCTGCGTCCACGACTGCTGTTGCTCGATGAACCGGGCAATGCCTTATCCGATGACGGGGAGAACGATCTGGCCAAACGGTTGAACGGATTTTGTCGCGCATACGGATCTGCCACGGTGGTATTCACCAGCCGTGCGGCGCGTGCCGGCCTGTTTGCCGAGCGAATCGAACGGTTGCCGATGCAAACACCTGATATCTAAACCGCACCTGTTTTGGGATGCTTGGTTTTCTGCAAGGCCGCGTGCAAGATGCGAGCATCGTTTCCAAAAAACGGAAACGATGCTCGCGAAGGCGGCACGCGGCGCATTTTTCGCAAAAAACGCGAAAAATGCTTCTTGTAAAGAGCGCGCTAAAGTCAAAAGCAAAACCCTGGGAGAGGAATCTCCCAGACCCTCTCTTTTTTTTCACTAATAAAAACTACACATTCCAAGCTGAGTGCGGTTTAAGTGCGGTTTTAGAACGGTGCGGGTTCATCAAATGAACAGCACGATATCCGCTGCCTGAGCCACCTCAAAGAAACGGGCAGCACCCGCATACTCCAGGCCGTCGATCAACTCCTCGTGCTTGAAATCGAACAGATCGACAGTCATTTGACAGGCGATCATCTTGACTTCCGACTCAATGGCCATCTCCATCAGATCGTCGATGGAGGCCACACCCTTGCCAGCCATCTTCTGTTTCATCATGATGGTCGCCATGCTCTCCATGCCCGGCAACGCCTGCACCAACACCGGCATGGGAACCGGCATCGGCATGGCGGGATTGCCGAGCGGGGAGATCTTCAGATTGCGATTCTTCTTTAGAACCTGCAAACCATAGAAGGTCCAGAAGATGGTGACTTCATAGTCCAGAGCCGCTGCCGTGGTGGCCAGGATCAACGGCGGATAGGCGAAGTCCAGTGTACCCTTGGTGGCGATGATCGCCAGTCGTTTTTGCGCCATCTTTTAATAACTCCTCGGTCGATGATCAGGGCTTGCGGATTTCATAATAGAAGACGCCACCCGCTTCCGACGCCTTGACCATCTCATTGCCGGTCTGCGTGCAGAACGACTCGAAATCCTTGGCCGAACCGGGATCCGTGGCCTCGATGGCGAGGATCTGTCCGGATGTCATGTCCTTGAGGGCTTTCTTGGCACGCAGGATGGGGAGCGGGCAGTTGAGTCCCTTGGCGTCGAGGGTGATATCAGCCATGATCTGTTTCCTCCGGGTTTGAGTCACTGAAGCGTGAATGGCATTGGCACGGGTTGCAAACAATTTTTTCTTATCGACAAGTGAAAATCTGGCACGCGCCATGAAAATCCTCTCTGGAGTCACCCCTCCAGCCTGGATAAAAACGGCCATGGACCATTCGATTCTGACGGTTTTCTTCATTTCACTCTTTTTGAGCGCGCTTTTCTGGTTCCTCCTGAAGCTGCGCGTCATGCGCGAGGCCTCGATTCAGGATGAGATGCCGCCCGACAAACTGACCGTGTTGTTGGGGATGTTCTACGTCTTGAGTCGTGCCTGTCTCAACTACTACCGGGATCGCAACGCCTATCCGCCGGCGGTGAGCGGTACGCCCGAAGGGTTGATGGAGCTGGGCTATCTCAAGGACGAACCCTTGGCGCAGTTGAGCAACTCCGTGAAACTCTTCTCCATCGTGGTCACCGACAAGGCCGGGTACGGCATCTGTCTGGCGCACATCAAGGCTTCGGTGGCCATGGAATTTTTGCGGCGCGT
>JAMOBI010000102.1:0-19586 GCA_039908105.1 Magnetococcus sp. YQC-9 | reverse complement strand
TAAAGAGCGCGCTAAAGTCAAAGTCAAAACCCTGGGAGATGAATCTCCCAGACCCTCTCTTTTTTTTCACTAATAAAAACTACACATTCCAAGCTGGTTGCGGTTAGGTTAACGTAAGATACTACCCAGTAGTACCATTTCTTCAGAAAGGCCTCCCCTATCCCAGGGAAGGTGGGATGTTTCACCAACTCTTCGGCACAAAATCAGCGTCGTTGGCCATGCGCAGGGTGTCGCCCGTCTGCTCGATGACGAACAGACCCTGGTTGATGGCAAAGCGGCTGACGTTCTCCTCGATCACCATGGTCGCGACTGCGCCGTAGGTGCGACAATCGGCGTATCTGGGAAAGAAATCCTTGAACCCGGCCAGACGCTCCAGATGCTCCCGCACGTCGTCGATGGTCAGCTTGCTTTTGACCTCCACCAAAGCCACCACATCGGTGTTCACCACGAACAGGTCGATTTCCATGTGGCGGCCACCCGGCAACTTGGCCACCACCCGGCGGCTGACCTGATGCACGGGGATTCCCCATTGGGAGAACAGGCTTTCGCAAGCCGGGGCGACCAACCCCTCGACGAATTCACCCAGACGCCCACCAAGCCGATCCAATTTGCGATCGGTTTCTCTCATCCGGCGATCGGTCTCCTGCATGCGTCGGTCGGTCTCCGCGAACATCGCCAGCATGCGGCGATCCGTCTCCAAAAAGGCTTTCCAGACATCTTCGATGGTTACCGTTTGCGGCATGATGACCTCCGTTTTCTTTAACACCGATTCGAGCACATGCCAACAGACCGAATGCTTTGAATGACCACTTCAAGAAACAGGATATCATCGATTCGGATTTTTTCCAAGCAGCGTGACCGCCGAAGGGGCAGCAGAGTTGGTGAGACCACCATGGGCATGCCCCGGCGCGGCAAAATCACATCAATCCACCACTCAGTCGGCGCGTTCTCAATCCCCACCCTCGATCGGGTGCGCCCTGTCGCTGCTCGGTGATTTCCACACCACGAGATCCGGAGTTTCATGGTCAAGCAGGAAGTGAGGATCATCTACAACGGCTCTGAGCGTTGTATCCAAGGGTCAAACCGTGTAAATTATAACAGCTTTACAGCCTCTCCTGACCAAAAGAAAACATCATGGATGCAACCTGCGCCACTCCATTTCCCCTCTAAAACCAAAACATCGCAGCAAATCACCATGAAACAGTCCAGTACACATACAATAAATAATGAATTCATGGAAAAAAAGATAAAAATTCTTGCTGTTGACGACTCTCCGGATAACTTGCGTATCCTGCTGGAAACTCTCAAGGAAGAGTATGCTGTAGTGATCGCCCGCAACGGTCCCAAGGCGCTGGAGTTGGCTCGCGGGATCACGCCACCCGACGTGATCCTGCTGGATGTGATGATGCCGGAAATGGACGGCTTTGAGGTGTGTCTGAAACTCAAGGCCGATCCAGCCACATGGTCCATTCCCGTGCTGTTCATCACAGCCCTCAACGATGATCAGAGTGAGGTGCGTGGACTGACGGTTGGCGGGGTGGATTTCATCACCAAGCCTTTCAATCCGATGTTGGTCAGGTATCGGATTCGCAGCCAACTGGAACTCAAACGCCACAGAGATCACCTGGAGGTTCTGGTGGCGGAACGCACCCGGGAGTTGGAGCAGACACAGGATCTCACCATCCAGACCCTGGCGGCCCTGGCCGAGGCGCGCGATCCGGAAACCGGCGGACACATCCGGCGCACCCAACATTTCATCCGTCTGCTGGCAGGGAAACTGCAAAATCATCCCCGTTTCACCCTTCTCAAGCAATCAGGGATGATCGACCTGCTCTACAAATCCTCGCCGCTCCATGACGTGGGCAAGGTCGGGGTAAAGGATCACATTCTGCTCAAGCCGGGCAAGCTCACCGAGCAGGAATTCCACGAGATGAAAAAACATGCGATCTACGGCTGGAACGCCCTCAAGCTCGCTCAGCGAGGCACGGAAGAGAACTCCTTTTTGCACACAGCGGCGGCGATTGCCTACACACACCACGAAAAGTGGGACGGCAGCGGCTATCCACGGGGATTGAGCGGCGAGGAGATTCCGATTTCTGGTCGTCTGATGGCTCTGGCCGATGTCTATGACGCTCTGACCTGCCGTCGGGTCTACAAGGAGCCCATGCCGCACGAACAGGCCATGGCCATCATTCTCGAAGGCAGGGGTCGTCACTTCGACCCCGATGTGGTGGATGCTTTCGTGGATCTGGAGTCGGAGTTCGCAACCCTGGCGCGGGAAATGGTGGACAGCGATGCGGACATCGAAAACCTCGCTCGACAGATGCAGGCCACACCGGCGGTGATGGCATGACAAAAACGCCTGGTTCCCCCAAACCCAGGATTCTCATCGTGGATGATATCCCGGAGAATCTCCAAATCCTGATCGAGATCCTCGGCGACACGTATGCCCTGATTCCGACGCGCAGCGGGGAAAAAGCGCTTTTGTTGGCCAATCGCACCCCGGCGCCTGACCTGATCCTGCTGGATGTGATGATGCCCGGAATGGACGGTTTCGAGGTGTGCCGTCGTCTCAAGGAGTCTCCGGCCACGGCTGAGATCCCGGTGATTTTCATCACCGCCATGAACGATGCGCAAAGCGAAGCCTTTGCCTTGGGCGTGGGTGGGGTGGATTTCATCACCAAGCCGATCCAACCCGTGGTGGTACAGGCCAGGGTGAAGACCCATCTGGCCTTGAGTCATACCCACCGGGAGCTTGCGGAACGCAATGCACAATTGCATTGGGAGAGAAAACTGATCGAGGATATTTTGCTCACCATGCGCGCGCCCCTTGCCCGCGAACCCCGTGTGCGCACGCTGTTGACGCCGGTGGAACGTACTGCCGGCGATCTTTTCCTGATGGGGCGGCGTCCCGACGGACACCTGCACGCACTGGTCGGGGATTGCACCGGCCATGGCTTGCCCGCCGCCATCGTCGGTCCCATGGTGATGGACATTTTTTTGGCCATGACCCGCAAGGGATTGCTGCCCGAAGTGATCCTGACGGAACTCAACTCCAAGCTCTACCACCGCCTGCCCCGCCATCTGTTCATGGCGGCAAGCTTCGTGGAACTCACCCCGACTTGGGATGGCCTGCGCATCTGGAACCACGGTATGCCAGTCGGATTGTTGTGGCGTCAGGGTGTGTGGGAGACGCAATGGCCATCGGCTTCCCTTCCATTAGGAATCGTCGCCAGCATTCCGGAGTACGACTCTCCGCAACCCGTGGCGTTGCGCGAGGGGGATCGGATCTTTGTCTTCTCGGATGGTGTGGTGGAGACCTGCTCCCCCAATAGCGAACTGTTCGGTCTGCCGCGTTGGATGGAGACGTTGGATCGCATCATTCGCACGGGTGAGTCGTTGACGGTTTCTCACACCGTACTCAACACCTTCCGGGGGTCGGATTTGTTGGATGACGACATCACCGTGGTGGAGTTTCGGACTGTTGCCGAATGTGCATGAGTGGTGTTGAATTTCGTTGTGTGATGACTTACTCTCCGGGCGGATATCCCGACAGGGGAGAGAGGATACCGGGCAGCGGGCGGAAACGGGATCACCGGTGCGCACAACCATCGACTTGAGTCGTTCCTCCCACGACAGGATCACACCTTCCAAACCGCACATCCGGATCGAGGATGCACCCCAGCCAACCCATCGATCCCGACCCCCAGGGCAGCAGCCCGCCTGTACTGGGCCAGGAGCGCCAACGCGATGAATACCCATTCTCCCCTCTTTTGGCAGGAGCACCATGGCTTTAATTGGATCTCCGGCATCAGCGGCGCCGTCGCACTGGTGGCCGTGGCGCTGCTCTTGACCTCCTACAGCAGTTATCTGTTATTTCATACCCTGGCGGAACTGTTCAGCATCATCATCGCCTTCACCTTCTTCATTATCACCTGGAACGGACGACGCTTCTTCGATAACCATTACCTGTTGTTCCTGGGCATGGCCTTTTTGTTCATCGGCCTGCTGGATCTGCTCCATACCATGGGGTACAAGGGGATGGGCATCTTTGTGCGTCAGGATGCCAATCTCGCGCCGCAATTGTGGATCGGGGCGCGCTATCTGGAGGCAATGTCGTTTATTGCCGCCTGTTTCTTCGTCCGGCGCCAGTTGCCGGTCGCTTTCATGTTGATTCTGTACACACTCTCAACCTCGCTGTTGCTGCTCTCCATCTTTGTTTGGGAGTCGTTTCCCGATTGCTGGGTGGAAGGAGTCGGGCTGACCCCTTTCAAAAAAAACAGCGAGTATCTCATCTCTCTCATGTTGCTGGTCGGCATGATGTTGTTGCACAGGCAACGCAGCCACTTTTCCCCCAAGGTGCTCACCCTGCTGCGCTGGGCGCAATTGGCCACGGTCGGGGCCGAACTCGCCTTCACTTTCTATGTCAACATGTATGGTTTCTCCAATCTGGTTGGCCATCTTCTCAAGATCATCGCCTTCTATCTCTTTTACAAGGCGGTCGTGGAGACCACGCTGGTAGCGCCATTCAAAACGCTGTTCCACAACATCTCCATGACCCGGGACGATCTGTCTTTGGCAAATCAGGAACTTTCCACCCGTCAGAAACAATTGGAGATGGCCCAGGAGATCGCCCATCTGGGCCATTGGCATTGGGATATCGCCAGCGGACATCTGACCTGGTCCGGAGAAACTTACCGCATCTTCGGTTTGGACCCGGAGCGGATCAGCCCCTCCTATGCCCTGTTTCTGGAAACCATTCCGGCAACGGAGCGTCATCGTGTCATTACGGCCATAGAGTATGCTCTGGCCAACCCGGAGAGCTCCTATCGGGCGGAACACTCGGTTCTGCGTCCAGACGGGACGCTGCGTCACGTCATGGAACGCGGCGAGGTGTTGCGGGAGCAGGGCCAACCCGTGGGCATGCTGGGCACCGTTCTGGATCTGACTGAACAGAAACAGACCGAACTCGATTTGGAACAGGCCAGGCGATTCCTGCTCTTGGTGTTGGATGCCATTCCATCCCGTGTGTTCTGGAAAGATCGTCAGGGGATCTATCTGGGATGCAACCGACTGTTTGCCCAGGATGCCGGGTTTGTCATCCCCGAAGAGATTGTCGGCAAGACCGATCACGAGATGATCTGGTACACACAGGCTGTCCGATATGGGGAGGTCGATCGTTTGGTGATGGATACCGGGCTGGCCCGACTCAACCACGAGGAGCAACTCCTGACTGGCAAGCAGGAGATGATATGGACGCGCATCAGCAAAATCCCCCTGCGTAACGAATCGGGTCAGGTGATCGGCGTTCTGGGGAGCTACGAGGACATCTCGGAGAGCCGCAAGGCGCAACAATCACTGGCCAGCAACGAGACGCGACTGCGTCATGCTTTCGATGCCATCGACGAAGGGGTCTGGGATTGGGAGATCCCCAGCGGTCAGGTCCATTTCAGCCCACGCTGGACGCGATTGTTCGGTTGCGAGGAGGAATCGAACGAAATCGGAATCTGGCGCGATCGGATCCATCCGGATGACCAGGAACGGGTGCAACGGGATCTGAACCAACATCTGCTGGGCATGACGCCCCACTACCGTTCCGAACACCGCATGCGCCATTCTGCCGGGCACTGGTTGTGGATTCTGGAACAGGGCAAGGTGGTCGAACGGGATGAATCGGGTCGGGCCGTGCGTCTGATCGCCGCCGACCTGGATCTGACCCACCGTCACCAGGTCGAGGAGCAGATCCACATTCTTTCTCAGGCGGTGGAGCAGAGCTCGACATCGATTGTCATCACCGATCCCATGGGGACCATCGAGTATGTCAATCCAACCTTTGTGAGAACATGCGGTTTTTCGCAAGAAGAACTGTTGGGAAACAATCCAGGTATCGTCAAGTCCGGACTGACCTCTGCGGAGGTGTATCGGGAGTTGTGGCGCACCATCACCGCTGGTCAGGCATGGCAGGGAGAGATTTGCAACCGGCAAAAAAATGGAGAGCTGTACTGGGAATTGACCAACATTTCACCAATTCGAGGAGCGGATGGCACCATCACCCACTATCTGGGCATCAAGGATGATATCACGGAAAAGCGTCATCTGGCGGAAGCAAAGCAACAGGCTCTGGAGCGTGCGGAACAGGCCAGCCGGGCCAAATCGGAATTCCTGGCCAACATGAGCCACGAGATCCGGACCCCGCTCAATGCGATCATCAATTTAAGCCATCTGTTGCAGCTGACCACGCTGACCGCCAAGCAGTCAAGTTATCTTCAGAAGGTGGAGGCCGCCGGGCGCTCCCTGTTGGGCGTGATCAATGATATCCTGGATTTCTCCAAGATTGAGGCCGATCGTCTCGAACTGGAACGGATCCCCTATCACCTGGAGGATGTGATCGGCAACGTGGCCAATATCGCCGGCACCTGCCGGGGGAACAAACCACTGGAGCTGCTCTGTCACCTGGATCCACTGGTTCCCTGGATGCTGATAGGCGATCCGTTGCGGTTAGGGCAGGTGCTGATCAATCTGACCAACAATGCGATCAAGTTCACAGATCAGGGTGAGGTGGTGATCCGGGTTGAACATCTGGAGCGGGTGCCCACTACGGAACCCGACCTCAAGGAGCGGATCCGACTGCGTTTCAGTGTGCGGGATACCGGCATCGGCATCTCCTCCGAGCAGCAGGCGCGTCTGTTCCAGGCGTTTTCCCAGGCCGACGGCACCATCACCCGCAAATACGGCGGGACCGGCCTCGGGTTGGCCATCAGTCGGCGACTGGTGGAACTCATGGGCAGCGCCTTGGTGTTGGAGAGCTCTCCTGGCCACGGAAGCACATTTTCATTCATCCTGGAAGAGGATGTAGCGGTCGAGAAAGAGAGCTCTCTTTCGAGTTGTACGGCTCTCGAAGGGGTTCACGCCCTGGTTGTGGACGACAATCCCACCGCACAAGAGATTCTCAAGAGTCTCTTGGAATCGTTTCGCATGCGAGTCACCTGCGCCTCGGGCGGGCTGGAGGCACTGGAAGTGTTGGAACGGACGGTCACAGACGCGGTGTCACCAGTGCGTCTGATCCTGATGGATTATCAAATGCCCGATCTGGATGGTTTGGAGACCATACGCCGCATACGCACCCATCCTGAACTTGCATCTATCCCAGAGATCATCATGGTGACCGCCCATCCCGATCCTGAGTTGCAGAAGAGGGCGGAACGGAGTGGCGTGGATGGTTTTCTGCTCAAGCCGGTCTCGCCATCCATGCTGCTGGATGCCATTCTGGAGATGCGTGGCGAGGCGCCGGTGCGTGCATCGTCGTTCCGGCGGGAGTTCATGGACAGATCCCAGGAACAACAATTGCAGACCATTCGGGGTGCCCGGGTGCTGCTGGTGGAAGACAATCCGGTCAACCAGGAGATCGGACAGGAGTTGTTGCATCTGGCTGCCATGGAAGTGACCGTGGCGGCGTGTGGACGGGATGCGCTGGCCCTGTTGGCAGAATCCCCTGCCTTTGATTTGGTGTTGATGGACATTCAGATGCCGGAAATGGACGGCTTCGAGGTCACCCGTCGCATCCGTGCCGATGATCGTTTTGCCGCCCTGCCGGTGGTGGCCATGACCGCCCATGCGATGGCCAGCGACCGGGAAAAGGCGCTGTCGTCCGGGATGCAGGATCATATTTCCAAGCCCATCGAACCGAGCCGACTGTTCGCCGCGCTGTTGAAATGGATTCCGCCGCGCGGGGGAGCGAGCGAGGATACGGGTGCATCCGACGTGATGGCATCGGTCGATCGATCGATCTTTGCCGCACTGCTTGGATTGCCCGGAGTGGATGGCAGGCTTGGCTTGATGCGACTGGGCGGGAATCCGGAACTCTACCGCAAGATGCTGCACAAATTCGTTTTGGATCAAGGTGAGCTGATCACGGAGTTAAGCGGTTTTGTGGAAGAAGGACGGATCCAGGAGGCACAATTCCGGATCCATGCCGTCAAGGGGGTAGCCGGCAGTCTGGGCATGGTCCGGGTGCAGGAGGCTGGCCAAGCCCTGGAGACTTTGTTGGCCGCCGAGGGGAGAAGCGATCCCTGGATGGCCATGACAGCCTTGCAGGAGGCGCTCGATGAGGTTCTGGCCGGCCTGTTGGGTTGGATCCAGCGGGAGGGAAAGGATTCCCAACTGGAAAACGGACAACACCCGACATCCGGGGAATCCCTCTCCGTGGAGCAGGCACGGCTGCTGGTGGACGAAATCTGCTTCCTGCTGGAAGAGGATTACAGCGCGGCAGAAAAAAGAGTGGAGCCGCTCTCCCGCCTGCGCATGGGTGACAGCAAATCCGTGGCGCTCCTGTCCGGGTTGCGGGTGGCCATGGAACGCTACGATACGGATGATGCGGGAAAAATTCTGAACGAACTGAAAAAGGTGTTGGTTTCCGACTTTGTCGGGATCTCTGATTAAACCGCACCCATTTTGGGATGCGTGGTGGGTCGACAGAGCTGATTCGACAGTTTGGAAGTGACGTGGGATGTGCATGAAAAGGGCCGAAGATTTGGCAAGGCGGTGCCTCTCACCCTGGATGCCCGCTTTTGCGGGCATGACGGCAGGATGTCCAATCAGCCTGGTTGACCCAGTAGCCTCCCTTGATCCGCACCCGACGATTCAGCACCCTGACGCATTCATCCCTTTCTTAAGAAGTGCTGAACGATCCGACAAATCCACCTCAGCCAGGATTCGGGCAATGCGCGCTGCTGTGCGTCCATCTCCGTAAGGGTTGATGAGCGCGGTGAGCGACGCCCGGAATGGTTCCGAGCGTGCCTGATTGAGCGCTGCACGAATCGCCTCGGTGGCGCACGGGCAGTCAATCACATTGGTGGGACGAATGCGTCCGGCCTGCCGATCGCCGATGTTGACCACCGGCAGCCGAAAGGATGCAGCCTCCAGAATGCCGCTTGAGGAGTTGCCGATCATCAGAGCCGCATGGCGCATCGCGGTCAAATAGCCACGCTGTCCGAGACTCTTGACCAGACGGAAGCGGTCCGGATGGGTCTGGCAAACGTTTTCCAGCACCGCCAGGATCGCCGTTCCGCCGGCATCGAGATTGGGCATGGTGATCAGGGTGCCAAGATTCGTATCAAGCAGGGCATCAAGGATCGTCCGGGTCTGCAAAGCCGCCTCGGTCAACGCGTCGCGGGTGACCGGGTGATAGGTCAGCAGTGCAACCGGCTGGGAGAGAAAATCGAGGCCGGTCAAGCGGGTCAGCTCCTCGGGTGCCAGAGGGGGGGTGTTGACAATGGCATCAATACCCAAGGCGCCCACCACATGCACCCGCTCCGGATCCTCGCCCATCGCCTGAATCACACGCGCGTATTCTGCAAGTGCCGGAAAGTGCCAGGTGGCCATTTTCGTGATCGTGTGGCGGATCACATCATCGAGCGCGCCCAAAGTGGTTTCGCCACCATGCAGATGGGCGATCGGGATTTTGTGCAGCACCGCGGCCATGCAGACCGCCCAGAGTTCAAACCGATCACCGAGTACGAGGACGATATCGGGACGGTGAGTGCAAAAAAAATCGGAGAAGCCATTCAACCCTACGGCCACGGCGCGACAGATGCCATGCTCCGAATCCTCTTCCGGCGTCATGGGGATCGGCGTGACCGCGTGACCGTCGGCCTGGATGAAACGGATCGTCTCACCCTGGGCCCCTTGAGTTCCCGGATCAAGGGGGCGAGCAGGCCATAATCGGCCCTGCCGGTGGTGACGAGGGTGATTTTCACGGGTTGAAGCTCCGCTCACAACGGATGTCAATTCGGCTTGTCAAGCAGCAGGCTCGCGTCATACTTGAATACGCACCCTTTTTGGGATGCGTAGTTTTTTGCAATGCTGCGTGCAAGATGTGAGAGTCGTTTCCAAAAACCGGAAACGACTCTCACGAAGGCCGCGCGCGGCGCATTTTTCGCAAAAAACGCGAAAAATGCTTCTTGAAAAGAGCGCGCTAAAGTCAAAGTCAAAACCCTGGGAGAAGAATCTCCCAGACCCTCTCTTTTTTTTCACCAATAGAAACTACTCATTCCAAGCCGGGTGCGATTTACATATTCCAACCGGCCCGTTACGACCGATCCAACCCCTCCAGAACCTCCCAGCGGGCATAGGCCGCGCTCAACTCCGACTCAAGCGCGGTCAAACGGGCCTGATCGCGGGCCAACGCTTCCGGCGGCAGACGAAAATAGGTCGGGCCTGCCATGGTCTCGTGCAGTTGGACCTGTTCAGCCTCCAGGGCTTCGATGCGGGCGGGCAACCCCTCCAGTTCCCGTCGCTCCTTGTAGGAGAGTCCCGCCGGTTTCTTGGCGGGTGGGACTGGGGGCTTGGATGCGGCTTTCTCCCTTTTCATCACCGGGCGAGTCTCGACCACCGGCAGCGGCGGACGCTGCACCAGCCAGTCGTCGTAGCCGCCGGCATACTCGCGGATCTCGCCGGTCTCTCCCTCGAAGACCAGACAGCTGGTGACCACATTGTTCAAAAAGGCGCGATCGTGACTGACCAAAAGCAGCGTACCGGCGTACTGGGCGAGCAGCTCTTCGAGCAGGTCGAGGGTGTCAGAGTCCAAGTCGTTGGTCGGCTCGTCCATCACCAGGATGTTGGCCGGATTCAAAAAAAGTTTGGCCAACAGCAGCCGGTTGCGCTCACCACCGGAGAGGATCTTGACGGGCGAGCGGGCACGGGCTGGCAGAAAGAGAAAATCCTGTAAATAGCCGATGATGTGTCGCGTCTGACCTCCGACGCTCACCATGTCGCGCCCGTTGGCCACGTTGTCGGCGACCGTCTTCTCCTCGTTCAAGCCGGCGCGCAACTGATCGAAGTAGGCCACCTCCAGGTTGGTGCCGAGGCGGATCATCCCGGCTTGCGGGGCCAAACGACCGAGCAGAAGGTTCAACAGGGTGGTCTTGCCGCAGCCGTTCGGGCCAATGATGCCGATCTTGTCGCCGCGTTGCACCACGGTGGAGAAGTTGCGGATGTAAGGCACGCCGTCGTACTGGTAGGAGACCTCCTCGGCCACCACCACCAGTTTGCCGGATTTTTCCGCCAGCTCCGCCCTGAGCCGCACGCGGCCTTCAAGTTCACGCCGTTCTTTACGTTCGGAGCGCATTCTTTGCAGTGCACGCACCCGGCCTTCGTTGCGGGTGCGGCGCGCCTTGATCCCCTGGCGGATCCACACCTCCTCCTGCGCCAACCGCTTGTCGAACAGGGCATTGCTGACCGCCTCGGATTCCAGAGCCGCCTCCTTGCGCTGCTGATAGAGGCGATACTCCCCGGGCCAGTCGGAGAGTCGTCCACGATCGAGCTCTAAAATGCGGGTGGCGAGCCGTTCCAAGAACATCCGGTCGTGGGTGATGAAGAGCAGGGCGCCGCGATACCCTTTCAAAACCCCCTCCAGCTGCTCGATCGTGGCCAGGTCGAGGTGGTTGGTCGGCTCATCGAGCAGCAGCACGTCGGCCTCGGCGGCCAGGGCGCGCACCAGCAGGACTCGCCGCTTCAGCCCCCCGGAGAGTGCGGCGAACGGTGCATCACCATCCAGCCCGAGCTGGGCGAGCAGGCTTTCGACCTGGGCTGCCACGCGAGGCAGATCTTCGGGATGGAGATGAGCCTGATCGGGCAGGGCCACTTCGCGCACCGCACCGGTCAGAGTGCCGGGCACTTCTTGTTCGAGGCTGGCGGTGGTGATCCCCTTGGCACGAATCACCTCTCCCTCATCGGGTTGCAGGGTGCCTTCCAGCAGCCGCAGCAGGGTTGACTTGCCGGTGCCGTTGCGTCCGATCAGGCAGACCCGTTCGCCCTTCTCCATGGAGAAGGTCGCATCCTCCAACAGGAGCGGACCGCCAAAGGCGATTTTGAGGTTGCGCGTGCCGATCAGAGCCATATTTACCTGAATTTTCGGTTGGCTGGTGGAGGGAATCGGGTATGATACGTCAGGATGCGCCAATACTGAATTGGTTTTGACATTTTTTGTCAAAACAGCATACCGGGCAGTACGTTCTTGCAGGTACGAACGCAGCGATGTGAACGCCGGGACAAACGAAACAGGGTGACGATGGAAAACTGGGCCATTCTGCTACTATTGGTTTGGCATGGGTGTGGCATGGATCGATGCGGGTACGCGAGGTGGCCATGGAAGAGGCACGCACGGCCTGCGAGCAGATGGCGTTTCGCTGGTTGGATGAGACGGTTCTGTTGCGCTCCCTGGGTGTCGCAAGAGATGGCCATGGCAGGTTAAGAGTTCGTCGCATCTACGAATTTCGCTATCTTGAGGCCGAACATCTCATTCAACACGGATTGGTGATGCTGCTGGGGGATCGGGTTCAGGCGGTGCTGCTGGATACCACACGAAATCATGCATGAGAACTGGCGGATGACAGCGGATGGTCAGAACGCCAGGAGTTTGGCATTACTCGGTTCATTGGACGACAAATTTGGCAAGTACCTGACTGACTTCATGAATGACTCACGCGACGAGGGCTGACATGCGGATCCGAATTCTGGAAGAGAAGGTCTCCTGGTTGAAGGGATTTTTTCTGTTCTACCTCTTTTTTCTGGTCATGTTCTTTGCTGCGGCCCCATTCTTGACCTTGTGGCTCTACTCCGAGACGAGCGTCACTCGAACCCTGCTGCCTCAGCTGATCGGTTTTTGCATGCAGGGGGGCTTTTTGGTGGTTCTGTTCGCGCTGTACGAAAAACGCGCCACCGTCGATGCACGCCAGGCCTGGAAAATCACCCTGAGGGGCTTTCTTGCCCCGCTGGTCGACCCGTGCGTGACCGCATTGAAGCCGGTCGATGCACCGACGGATGGCGACTGGTGGCCGGATGAAACGGTGATGCAAAACGGGATCGATGCGATCCGGACGCAAGGATTGAGTGACGCACAGCGACAAATTCTACCCCGAATCGCCCGGGAAAGGTTGTTGGCCATGCAGTCACTCTCCCCGCTTGCCGCCCAGATCGATCATGGCCATCTGGCGGCCTGGATGGAGCTGATGATCCTGATGCGCGGCATCGAGATGGTCGAGGATCCGGAGGAGTTGGCCAATCTGATGGCCCGCCTGCTTGAGACGGTGCTACGTTTTGATGAGCTGTATTTCATGTAATCCCCTGGCATCCTGCAGATGCTTTGATGATCAAACGATGTGGATGTGAGAGATGCCGTCGGTGAGCAAACGGTTCTGGAGCGCTGAATGGGCCATTCTGCCTGGACTCATCCTGATTGCGGTTGCAATTGGATGGGTGCTGGATTCGCCTGCGCTCTGGGGTGCCTTTGTGTTGATCGTGGGGGCGGTGTTTTTCATCGGCATGCGGGTCGGTGCGCAACGCGGCCAACTGGCGTCTGAAGTGCGACTGGAAGGGACGGTCTCAAACGTGCCGGTGATGCATCCTCATGCAGCCGAGCCACCAATCAAACATCCGACACCCGATGGACATACCGGCGAGCGTGTGCAGGAATTGGAGCAGAGTTTGTCACAGGCTCTGGAGGAGAGTCAGGCCAAGAGCGAATTTCTGGCGATCATGAGTCACGAGATCCGCACACCGATGAATGTCGTGCTGGGAATGCTGGAGTTGTTGCGTGAGGCCCCCCTGGAGTATGAGCGACGTGAACAGGTGCGCCTGGCTTATGGTTCCGGCAAGACGTTGCTGGCGTTGATCGACAATGTTCTGGATTTCTCCAAGATGGAGGCCGATCGGCTGGTGCTCGACGAGGTGGAGTTCGATCTGCGCGCGCTGGTCGATGAATCGGCGCTGATTCTCGCGACGTTGGCGCACACCAAGGAGATCGAACTCACACCGTTCTTCCCGCATGGCATGCCGACCGTGGTACGCGGGGATATGAACCGTTTGCGACAGGTATTCACCAATCTGGTGGGCAATGCCATCAAGTTCACCCCGGAGGGGGGAAACGTGGAGCTGCATGGTGGACCCGTGGGTTCCGGCAGTGATGGCCGCACCGAATACCTCTTCGAGGTGCGCGATACCGGTCCCGGGGTGGCAGAAGCCGATCGCGAACGGATTTTCGAGCTCTTCGAGCGTTCCGAGCAGCATCGAATGAGCGGTTTTCCCGGCACCGGATTGGGGCTGGCAATCAGCAAGCGCCTGGTGGAACGAATGGGGGGTGAGATCGGTGTGGATGTCAATCCCTATGCGCCGTCAGGGAGCATCTTCCATTTCACGCTGCAACTGCACCAACAGCCATCGGATGTCGGGAAGGAGGAGCCAGGGCGCGATCTTTTCAAGGGTTTGCGCGTACTGGGTGTCGAGATCGACGGACTGCAGCGATTGTTTCTGGAGGATGTCTTCACGCTGTTCGGCGCGCGCTTCGATTATGTCGCCGAGGCGGCAACCGCTTTGTCGGTCTTGCGTAACGCCCGCCAGGAGGGGCACCCGTATGATCTGGTGGTGCTGAACCAGAAGCCGGGACAAGACGGTCGTTTCGCGCATCGTTACCTGCTGGACGCGGATGCTCAGTGGAAATTCATCCTGTTGACCGACATGCTCGACCAAGGGTGGGATCACGCCTCAGAACTGCCGGGCGTTTCGATCTGCCTGAAAAAACCGGTGAACGCGGAGCGGTTACGACTGGCCATTGATTGGCTGCTGTTGCCGCGCGAGGGGGCGAGTTGTCCGGTGTTAGGCTCTTCGCGTCGCGAGCCGGAGCCGGTGAGCTATGATGCCCGTATTCTGGTGGTGGACGACCATGCGGCCAATCTGACCGTGGCGCGCGGCATGCTGACACGGTTGGGTTGTGTGGCGGCTCAAGTAGTTGGCGCGCGTGACGGACGCGAGGCGGTCGAGAGGTTCGTCGGGCAGGATTTCGATCTGGTGCTCATGGATTGTCAGATGCCCGGCATGGACGGTTTTGAGGCGAGCCGAATTATCCGCAAATGGGAGCAGGATCGCCAATTGCCTCCGGTCCCCATTCTGGCCTTTACCGCGAATGTCTCCAGTGTCACTCGTCAGCGTGGTGAGGCGGCGGGGATGAACGAATTTCTCTCCAAACCGGTGACACTTGCGGAGTTGCGGTCGGTGCTGGAGCGCTATCTGCTACCGGTGAAGAGGGTTGAAGGCGTGCGCCCGCAACCCGTGGAGCACGGTTCAAGTTCGCTGGCAGCATCGGTCAAAAAACCGGATGCCGCACCGGTCGAGGTGGAGAAGGGCAATCTGGAGATCCTGATGGCCGCCATGGAGTCGATCGGATTGCCGGAGGAAGATTTCCGCGATGTGGCCGGGTTGCTGGTGACGCAGATTCCGGAGCTGATCGAAAGTCTGGAACGGGATCTGGTGGTGGGCGATCATGAGGCGGCACGAGCCACGGCGCATGTCTTGAAGGGCAGCATGGCCAACACCATCTTTCCTCAGTTGCAGCCACACACGCGGCAGTTGCACGAATCGATCAAGACGCGCGATTGGGAGAGTGCCGAGGCAGCGATGGCGCAGGTGCGCGCGCAGTTTGAACCAGTACGCAAGGCACTGACCGTATTTCTGAATGAGGGTGTTCCCGAATTGGCATAAGCTGGTTTTGGAGTAACCATTCAAGACCCCCGTGATAGAGGGGGTCTTGAATGGTTACGTTCCATGAATGAAAACACCAAACAGCCCCTTAAAGCAGGGGCAAAGCCTGGAACTCTTTGCGGACGCCAGTTCCGGGTTGAAACAGACACCGTACGACCAAACCTCACCATCCCGGCAACCGCCCACGCTCATCGATTCGCACCCAACCTTGACCATCCACCGGTCCAAGGACGCGCAAAAGATTCATTGCCCGCTGATCCGTCCCATCCCGGGCCGCCACCTGCCCGCGCGCCCGGAAACCACCATCTGGCTTGACCCCGATGGTCAACCGCACCAGCCACGGCCCGGCCCGATCCGCCAGCCGCACCAGCACCCCACGCCCCTCGTCGGGCTGCAATTCGCCGGAAAGATCTCCCAGTTCCACATTCAACGGCGAGCCCAGATGCAATCCCACCCCGGCGCCATGTCCACGCACAACCCGCACCCCTTGTCGATCCGCCAGTAACGTCTCCAATCGACCCGCGATACGACCTCGACTGCCAGGCGGAATCATCCCCAACCCAACCCGCAGCGGCTCGATGTCGACCTCAACCGTCACCCCCTCGGCAAACAAGGCCGATACCCCCGCGATGCCAACACGTCCAGTGGCATACATGGCCGCACCCGGCACGCCTAATACAACATCGACCCCCAATCGACCTGCCAGCAGACTCTCTGGTACGACGCGCCACTTCCCGGAGCCTAAACGCAGCGTCCCCCACGCCAACTCAGAAAAGGCACCCGAGCCGATCGTGCCGGTCAATCCACCCACACGCAACGGGCTCAGATAAAATGCCAATCGCTCGTAAGCCCACGAGGCCGGCATTTTCGCCACCAGAAACACTCCATAACAGAGCAGACCGAACAGCACCTGCCCTCGCCAACCGCTCATCGTGCTGCGCCACGCGCCGCACCCGGTCGCTCCGGCCAGGCAAGCCCGACCCGGCAGCGCACCTGGCCGGGATTCTCCTCACGATCCACGGTGATGTTCTCGACCTGTGCGCCGAACCGGCTCTCCAGATCGTGCAACCAGACGATCAGACCGTCGAAAGCCACCTTCTCAAACCACAACCGCACCCGCCCCTCGCCCTCGGGTTCGACACGACGCAACGCCGCGCCCAATCCCTGCTCCTTGGCAGTACGATCCGCAAGCGACAACAACGATTCATCGCTTCTCCCCCCCTTCCCGACCGTCGTCGACTGCCCTGCGCCCGCCGCCTTGAGCCGCGCCACCTCTTGAGCGGAGCGTCGCATCTGGCCCAACGTCTCCTCACGCGCCGTCACCAGACGCCGCTGCCCCTCCAGCCACTCCAAACCCGGCTCAACCACGAACGATTCGATCAGAATCACCGTGATCAACAACGCTCCACCCATCACCATGCGCCGCTCACGCCGACCCAACGTGGCCAGCCAGCGACCCGGCCAGGACCAGAAACCCGGCACGCTCATGGCGACGACTCCACCTTCAAACGGGCCGCGATCCCATCGCTTTCACGGTTGGCCGACTGAATGGCCACCGTGAGCGCTTGTGCCTCCAAACGTTTCTTCAAAACATCCAGCCGTTGCAGATCCGGCAGTCGCAAAGCCAACTCCATCTTGCCCTCGGCGAAACGAACCCCGTTGAGCACGGCCTGTGGCACCTCCTTGAGCGCGCCTCCGGCCTTTCCCAGAAGCGACAAAAAGCCCTTGTTCTCCTGGCCTCCGGCGCCGGTTCCACGTAACGCCTCCAACTGCTGATTCATCTGCACGCGCGGATTGACGATCCGCTTGACCTCCGGAAAACTCTCCCGGAACACCCGTTCGATCGAACGATCCAGCCCCTCGACCCGCTCGGACAGCCGATAGATCTCCCACCCGGTCTCCCCGGCATGCAACATCAGCCACAGGAGTGCCAGCCCCAACGTCGGACGCAACGCCCGAATGAGGCCGGAAAGACGACCGGTAGGCGCAAACGCTCCCTGCGCCAGATCAATCCCACCCCCTGATCGATCTCCGGAGGCCAGCAGCCCCAACGGATCCCCCTCAAGACGACGCCACTCAACCGGCAGATCAACGCCCCCCAACACCCCCTCGTCCTCAGCCACGCCATCGCCGCGCCAGACGATCAGCCGTCGTGGCGGCTCCCCAACCGCCTCCTCCAAGGCCAGACGCAGCATGAAAACCAGATTCTCCCGATCAAAGGCAAAAGCCCGATGCGCACCGCTTCTCAACCAGGCCCGCTGCGGCATGAGCACCAGACTCCAGGCACCCGGCTCGGTCGGCACCAGCAACGGGGCCGGAATCACCGCCTCAGGGAGAATGCCCGCCGCACGGGCCTGCTCCAACCACTCCGCCACCAACCGTTCCGCCACCACCGCCACCGGCAATCCGCCATCCGCCTGGCGCAATCCGGTGGCAAAATGCAGCGATTCCACCGGCGCGGAGAGCGACTCCTCCAACAGATAGGGAACTGCCCGTTCCAGATCGCGTTGCCCAATGCGTGGCGGTACGACACGGGTCAACAGCACCTCCTCGCCCGGCACCACCAGCACCACGCGTCGACCCACCTTCTCCGCCACGCGCGCCAAAAGATCCCGCTGCACCGCGCACGCGCCATCGCCTGGCCGGGTCCAGCTGACCAAACCCTCCCGATCCGGCGGAAAACCGATGAGCCAGCGCTCACCCATCGCGTCTCAAACCCTTTCTGACCGCCTCAAGACAGGCTCCAATGCGTACACCCGACGTTACTCGCCCCGTTTCGATCGACGCCAATCGATCAAGGTCGTCAAATTATGGAATTATCCGAGATACCACGCCACCTTGTCGAGAGCCATGCACAAAGTGCTCACATTATTCCTCCCTTTCGGGAAGCAAATCTGGGCATAATGGTTGTACCCGGATCCGACAGTTGCGGGCGATCATCTGTGACAACATCTTGATCCATCTGGCAAATCGGAAGAAACCTCATTGCCGGTAAGGCAACGTCGGTTTCTTACAATTCACCATATGAACCAATATGTTAGCACATGCAATCACCCGCAACTGCCGGATCCGGGTTGTATTGACGATTGCGCGTGGCCAACGCGCCCGCTTTTTTATCCCACTCACGCAGGAAGGAATTTTCAACATGAAGCCTGTTTCCCTTCAGGCCGTCTCGGTATTGCTGCTTGGTTGCCTGACCACACCCCTGGCTCAAGACACATTCGCAGAGTCCGCCGGTACATTCAAAAACTCCAAGGAGCGCTACAGCTACGCCGTTGGCTTGCAGATCGGCGAGCAGGTCAAACAGATCACCGACTCGCTCGACTTGTCGGCCTTCATGCAGGGGATGAAGGATACTCTCGACAAGAACCCCCCGAAGCTGACTCCCGAACAGATCGCCCAGGCGAAATCCGAGTTCCGCGAGATCGTGCAGAAGGAGATGGAACAGAAACAGCAGAACACCGCTTCCCGCAACCAGACACTGGGCCATAAATATCTCGTCAACAATGCCAAAAAAATTCGGGTCATCACCACGCCCAGCGGTTTGCAGTACGAAGTGCTCCAGGAAGGCAACGGTCCCAAACCCAAAGCGACCGACCACGTCAAGGTGCATTACCACGGCACCCTGCTCGACGGCACGGTGTTCGACAGCTCGGTCACCCGCAAAGAGCCGGTCACCTTCCCGCTCAACCGGGTGATTCCGGGCTGGACCGAAGGGGTACAGCTGATGCCCGTTGGATCAAAATATCGCTTCGTGATCCCGCCCAACCTGGCCTATGGCGCCAAAGGTGCGCCGCCAAAAATCGAACCGGAATCCACCTTGATCTTTGAGGTTGAATTGTTGGCAATTGTGCCGGAGAACAATTAATCCACAGCCATTTTGGGATGCGTAGTGGGGCAACAAAGCTGATTTGACGGGTTGCGACGGGCCGTGGGCTGGCACGCCAGTCACTAAACCTTAAAGCCTTTAGTCACGCGGCTTTGTTCTTGGGCCATGTTCGCGGGATTGTTTTGCAAAAGACGCAAAACAATCCCGCAAGCCTTGGCGGCGCGCG
>JAMOBI010000212.1:0-2246 GCA_039908105.1 Magnetococcus sp. YQC-9 | reverse complement strand
AATTCTTTGACGAAGGCGTGCGTGTCAAAGGTGATGGCGGCAGAGGTCATGGCTGAATCTCCAATGAGATGAATAACAAAAACAGCATACCACGGAACGCGGGCGGATGCCACAGGCTTTCAGGGCTTGCGGGCCATGGCCTTGGCGGTGATCAGCAGGGCGGCACGGCCTGCCTCGTCGGCGGCGCGGTAGGCGTCCAGCAGGGCGGATTCGTCGGGGGAGGTAGTGGCGGGGATGGTCGGGGTTCGGGTGCCGGTCAGGATGTAACAGACGTCGGCACCGGCGGCGGCGATGGCGGTGAGGTAGCGCGCATCAGGAAATCGCTTGCCAGTCTCGTAATCAGATTGAGCGTCTATACTAACCCCACCGAGTTCTCCAAAAACGGTTTGGTTGAATTTTAGACGTTTACGCTCATCTTTGAGGCGAATAAAAAAATCGATCATTCTGCCTAAATTATCTTTGACAGATTAGGCATTATTGCCTAATATTAACGCCAATCCAACCATTGAACTACAAAACAAGCAACCCGGATGCCAGAGATGTGTGACGATCTTATCTCCTCGACCTGCGCGGCCAACCTGCTCGGTATTCACCCGAACATCCTCAATACAAGAAACCGGAACTGGTGGCCACAGCACCCAACCAGGTCTGGTCCTGGGATATCACCAGGTTGAAGGGGCCAATCAAGGGTACATTCTTCCATCTATATGTAATTTTGGATATTTTTAGCCGCTATGTGACCAGGTTCATTGCCGATTCATGCTCCAAGCAAGGCATTAAAACTGGGCAACTGACCATCCATGCCGACCGAGGGACCAGCATGAAATCCAAGCTGGTCACGGATTTGCTTTGTGATCTCGGGGGCTCACGGAAGGGCAGTACATCCTCCACTTCGTCGAACAGCACCACCGCACGCGGATTGTTGCGCAAAATGCGCTGACTTATGGAGTAACTGCGCAGACGATCTTGAGCACAAAGAGGATCGCCATCATCATCCGCACTCTTGACCGTGAAAAGTTCCAACTCCATGGCTTGGCACAACGCCATGATGTATTGGGTCTTTCCGGTGCCTGGACCACCATACATAAACAGATTGACCCCCTTGGTGCGTGCGTGCAAGGCGCCTCGCAACAGAGGTTCCACAACTCTGTCGTGCGGTTGAATATGGACGAAATCACGCATGCCAAGTGGCGTTATTGCCGCCTTCTGCACCAAGGATTGAATCAGGGTGTCGCGCTGCAACTCTTCGTCCACCAGCGCGATTTTGATTGGATCGGCCAGCGTGAGTGCATCCTCCAGGTGCCTGGTATCGTCAAACTCAAGAACGCCGGTGGTAATCAATGAGGCATTTCTGGCAAGAGCCCGTTTGATCTGCACGGAATCTGTGTGCAACACATAAGACAAGAGCTGAATCAATCGTAGCCGGGACACCGACATCCTGACCTCCTCGATCAACCGATACAACGGCCTGATCAGCGCGAACATCAAGGACAGGCAGATCAATTGCTGTTCGATCTGGTTCAGTCCCAAGAGTTCTCCCAATATTCCCAGGTTGTTGAACAGCGGCCCATCCAATTGCAGGGAACGCCGTTCCAGCAGGTTCAGCTTGTTTTCCAGCTGCGTCAGACGCGATTTGCAGGATTGCAACAGTGCAGCCTGTTTTTTTGCATGCCAGTCTTGTCCTGCGCTTACAGAATCTACGGATTCCATCTCACTCTTGTCGTCAGCATCATGGTCCATGACTGCCCGCCAGCCAGGATCGGGCGACAAACCGATCAGCAGTTCAAGTTGATAGGAGTTGGCCATCTCCAGCCACTCTTTTCTTGGGATGAATTTCAATCCAATCACCAAGCGAAGACACCAGATGGACATCAGCAGGTGATAATCTTGTCTGTTTCCAAACAAATCCATACAATTTTCATCCGGATTGCAGCGCTTGCCCAGCACTCTCTTACGATTGTAGGGTCTGTTGAACGTCATGCGGAAATCTCCTTTCTGGATAATCAGCTCTGTCTTGTCCACCGGTATACAAACATCAAACAATCTGCCGCCATGCAGGTGCGATTGTTTGTAGAGTCTATTATATCACAGATGTGCGACAACATATGTCGCATGCTGTAGGGGCGTCGTCGAAAGCCATGCGTTCCTGACGGTGATGGCCACCTCAAGTGGTTGTCTGTGTGAAATGTGGTGTCATGATTTGTATACGACGCAATTTGTCGCTATGGAGTGCTATTCTATATTAA
>JAMOBI010000101.1:0-10496 GCA_039908105.1 Magnetococcus sp. YQC-9 | reverse complement strand
GTTGCACGGTATAGCTGCCCTCCGGGGTCACCGATTTGTCTGCGGGCTCCTCTGCCGGCGGACGCGGCTGGGGTGGCGGCATGCCCGCTGTAGGCAAGTTGAAGGTGGTTGGACCGGGCTGTTGCATCGGACCGGCGGGCGGCGGCAGTGTCGGCGGGCGCGCCGGGGCTTTGGGAGCCTCTGCTTTGGGCTCACCAGACCTGGTCGATGCGCCATGATCGGCATTTTTGGTCAGCGCCTCCGGAATCTTGACTTCCAGATGCGGCGTGGTAACGTGCGGCGTAACCGGTGCGGATCTGTTCTCGGCTGCCGGCTCGCTCTTGGCCGTGGCTGTCACCGGGGGAGGTGGAGCACGATCAGGATGAACGCAAACAGACCGTTCATGATCATCACCAGGATGAACTGTTCGCGATTCGGGGAGATCTTCATGGGGACTCCAGTCAACGGGTTGATTCGACTGGTCACAAAGTAGCCACTCATTTAACGTATGTCAATCCGGCTCTCATCTTTTACCGTGGAACCCCTTTTGTCATAAATCGCAACCGTATTTTCATTTGTAGTTTTTATCAAACCGCGCCAGCATGGAATGTATAGTTTTTACTGGTAAAAAAAAAGAGATGGTCTGGGAGATTCATCTCCCAGGGTTTTGCTTTTGACTTTAGCGCGTTCTTATAAGAAGCATTTTTCGCGTTTTTTGCGAAAAATGCGCTGCGCGGGGGTCGTTTCCGTTGTTTGGAAACGACCCCCGCATCTTGCACGCAGCCTTGCGAAAAACTACGTATCCCAAAATGGGTGCGGTTTAGTGGAGCGACAAAGTTGATGTGACTGGTTGCGATGGGCTGGCACGCCAGTCACCAAACCTTAAAGCCTCTGTTATGTGTTTTATTTTTGGGCCATGTTCGCGGGATGTTTTGCAAAAGACGCAAAACAATCCCGCAAGCCTTGGCGGCGCGCGGCGCATTTTTCGCACAAATCGCGAAAAATGCTTCTTTTGAGGAGCGCGCTAAAAGCCAAAGTCAAAAGCAAAACCCTGGGAGAGGAATCTCCCAGACCCTCTCTTTTTTTTTACCAGTAAAAACGATACATTCCAGGTTGGGTGCGGTTTGAGGCGTTCCAGGGGTAGGGGTGATGGGGTTTCCCCCCCATCCTGCAAGTTTGTACCGGAGGGGCGATTCCACAATCGGGGTGAGGCACTTTGCACGCATGAGATCCGTTGGCACATCGACCGGTTTGACGCTGATTCACGGCAATCGTATTGAATACTTGCGCGCCGATCTGGTGTCGCGTCTGCAAACCGAGCCACTCGCTCCCCTGGCAAACGAGATCATTCTGGTGCAGAGCAACGGCATGGCCCAGTGGTTGAAACTGGGGCTGGCTGGTGCGTCCGGGATGCAAGAAGAGGGTGCGGGACGTGGGTTGGGAATCGCAGCCGCGTTGGAAATGGTGCTGCCGGCACGCTTTTTGTGGCGCATCTATCGGACGGTGTTGGGCAGGGAGGCGGTGCCCGAGGAGACGCCGTTTGACAAGACCCGCCTCATCTGGCGACTGATGCGGCTTATTCCCGCGTTGCGTGACGAAGCGCCGTTTGCGTCGTTGAATCGTTTTTTACAAAACGATTCCGATCTGCGCAAATGCTATCAGCTGGCCGGCAAGTTGGCCGATCTTTTCGACCAGTATCAGGTCTATCGCGCCGACTGGCTGGTGGCCTGGTCCCAAGGGAAGGATCTCTTGATCGACGCCCGGGGTGGACGGCAGCCGATCCCGGAAGAGCAGCGCTGGCAACCGGCCCTTTGGCGCCGGTTGTGTGCGGACGTGGCAGCTGCCGGAGGCGGGGATGGAGATCCCCTGTTTGCTGGAGGCAGGGCGGCGGTGCATGCCGCGTTCATGCAGCGGGCTTTTGCGCAAAAAGGGACGCTGCCCGAGGGGTTGCCTGAGCGGGTGACGATCTTTGGCATCAGCGCCTTGCCGTATCAGTCGCTCGAAGTGTTGATGGTGCTGAGTCGCTGGACGCGGGTGTTGATGTATGTCCACAATCCGTGCCAGGTCTATTGGGCCGATGTGATCGCAGGTCGGGAGCTGTTTCGCGCGCGCCGTACCGAAGGACGCGGACGAACCGCCGCCCGTTACACACCGCCGTCCGAGGAGGCGTTGCATCTGCATGCCCAGCCGCTGTTGGCCGCCTGGGGCATGCAGGGGCGGGATTTCATCGCACTTTTGGAGGATGCGGTCGGCGAAGGGGCGTTGTGGTCCGAGGGGGTGCCGTTGACCTTTGATCCGGAGCGCGAGGAGTGTTTCGTGGCGCACGGCGAGCGGGCCGGAACGGTTCTGTTACAGTTGCAGGAGGATATTCTCGAATTGCGACCGCTTGTCGAGACGTGCGAGCACTGGCCCCCGGTGGATCCGTCGCGCGATCGCTCGATCCGCTTTCACATCGCCCATGGTCCGCAACGGGAGGTGGAGATCCTGCACGATCAGCTGCTGGATGCCTTCAACGTCGATGCCACATTGACTCCGCGTGATATTCTGGTGATGGTGCCGGATGTCGATCTCTATGCCGCGCACATCCAGGCGGTGTTCGGTCTGCCTGCCACGCAGGATCCCCGTTTCATCCCCTTTGTGGTGGTCAATCGCACCCGGCGCTTGAGCGAGCCGCTGGTGAAGATCCTGGAGAATCTTTTGGGTCTGCCGCGCGCGCGGGTGACGGCGAACGATCTGCTGGATTGGCTGGAGTTGCCGGCCATGCGACGCCGTTTTGGTTTTTCGGCCAGCGATCTGCCGCTGTTGCGGCGCTGGATTCGCGATACCGGGATTCGCTGGGGGCTTGATCCGGACCATTGCGCGGTGTTGCTGGAGCTGCCCGATGCGATCGATGGCGCGCGCACCCGGCACACCTGGCGATTCGGACTGGAGCGCATGCTGTTGGGCTATGCGCTGGGCGATCGCGGTGGGGCGTGGTGCGGGATTGATCCGTATGACCAGATCGGTTTGGGCGATGGCGAGCTGATCGGACGACTGTCCGCTCTGGTCGCGGCGCTGGAGGAGAGCCGGCGTCTGTTGGGTACCCCGGCGACGGTTGCCGAGTGGTGCGTTCGGTTGCGGGGATTGATGGAGCAATTTTTCGACCCGGATGAGACGGATGCCGACGGCTACACGCTGTTGCGGCTTGAGGAGTCGCTGGACTCCTGGGAGCGGATCTGTGAGGAGGCTGGACTGAATGAACGGTTGCCGCTGGCGGTGGTCGGCGAGCCGTGGTTGTCGAGTCTGGAGGATGGCGGGCTGTCGCAGGGCTTTTTTGCGGGTGCGGTGACCTTTGCCACGCTGATGCCGATGCGGGCGATTCCGTTTCGTCAGGTCTGTCTGCTCGGGATGAACGATGGCGCCTTTCCGCGTCCGGCGACGCGCCTCGATTTCGATCTGATGGCCGGTCGCTATCGACCGGGGGATCGGTCGCGGCGCGAGGATGACCGCTATCTGTTTCTCGAAGCGCTGCTCTCCGCGCGCGAGCGGTTGTCGATCTCCTGGGTGGGACGCAGCATTCACGACAATGCCGCATCCCCCCCTTCGGTGCTGGTGGGGCAGTTGCGTGACCATCTGGCCGCTGGCTGGAGGCTGGCCGGAGAGATGGGCGGAACGGCTGAATCCGGTTTGGCGCTGCTGGCCGCGCTCACCGTCGAGCATCGGTTGCAGCCGTTTGCGCCGGTTTATTTCACCAGTGGGGCTGATTCGGATCCCCGGCTTTTCAGTTATGCCCGTGAATGGCTGCCAGAATCGGTTCAGTCGAATCATAAACCGGTATTGAGTAATAATGAACCGGTACATGATAATCGTGAGCCGGTTTCGGAGTTGCATAAACCGGTCGAACGCCACGCTGAACCTGGTGACGAAACGAGCGAAGATCCGACCGCTTGCCCGGTTAAGATCGAGCTTCTGCCACCGGTGATGCGCGAGGAGCCGCTGCGGCTGCTGGAACTGGCTCAACTCTTCAAGGATCCGGTGCGGGTTTTTTTTCAGCAGCGTTTGGGGGTCCGTTTCGAGCGTGAGGAGCTGTTCCTGGCGGATCATGAGTCTTTCGGACTGGATGCGCTGGAGCAGTGGCTGGTGATCGACGAGCTGTTGGCCCATCGGGAGCCGGCGGCGCTCGAAGCGGGGTTGGAGCGGTTGCGTTTGCGCGGTGCGTTGCCGGCAGGCGGTCATGGCATGCGGTTGGCCGAGGGGTTGCGGCAGACGCTGTTGGATCTGAATGTTCGGGAGCAACGGTTGTTGGCCCGTTGGCCCGAAGAGCTGACCGGGGATTGGGCGCTGCATTTGGCCCATACGATCGAGGATGGGCGGTACCGGCTTGTTGATCGGTTGAGTGGTGTGCGCCGCGGCCCGGATGGCTCCCTGGGACGTATTGTGCGCACCGCCAGCCGGGTGGTGAATGACGAGGGAATCCGCTTTGAGGCGTTGGGTCGGGCGTGGGTGGAGCATCTGGCTTGGCAGCTGGTACGGGGCGCGGTGACGACCGTGGTGTTGGGCGGTGAGGGCGGGGTGGTGTTGGCCCCGCTCGGTCATGATGCGGCCAAAACCGGCTTGCAGGGGTTGATCGAGGCGTGGTGGCAGGGGATGCGGCGTCCGTTGCCGTTTCTGCCGCGTATCGGCTCAGCCTGGCTTGGTGGGGCGCGTGCGGGCAACAATGGCGAGCAGGAGGCCGAAAAGGTTTTTCTGCGCATGCGGGAGGGGAATCTCTACCTGCAACGGGCGTTCGTGGATTTTTCGGCTTTTTACGCCGGAGAGGAACTGGAGCGCTGGAGTACGGTTTTGTTGCAGCCTCTGGTGGATGCGGCGACGGTTTGGCCGGACGCGGGGGGTGGGGAGCTGGCATGAGTTTGCCAACGGAGTTGCATCCCCTCTCCTATCCTCTGATTGGTAACCGCTTGATCGAGGCGAGTGCCGGCACGGGCAAGACTTATACGATCGCCTTTTTGTATCTGCGGCTGGTGTTGGGGCATGGGGCGGGGCAAGAGGCGCGGGCGCCGTTGACCCCGCCGGAGATCCTGGTGGTCACCTTCACCCGTGCGGCCACGCGGGAGTTGCGCGAGCGGATCCGCAGTCGTCTGGCCGAGGCTGCGGCCTGTTTTCGCGCTGAGGGGATGGACGAGGCGGGTTGGGATCCGTTGTTGTGCGCATTGCGCGCCGACTATCCGATTGATGCCTGGTCCGGCGCTGCCCGGCGATTGCAGCTGGCTGCCGAGTGGATGGACGAGGCAGCGGTTGAGACCATCCACGGCTGGTGTCAGCGCATGCTCAACGAGCACGCCTTTGAGGGCGGATCGCTGTTCAATCGCGAGCTGGCCGCCGATCTGCAGCCGTTGTCGACCGAGGTGATACGCGACTATTGGCGGATTCATGTGGTGCCGTTGTCGCTTGCGGATGCCTCCGGGTTGCTCGATTGCTGGCCGGATTTCGACCGGTTGCAGTGCGAGGTGGAGCGGCTCTTCCGCCGGGTGGAGCTGTTGGCCCCGGCTGAACCGTTGGAGGCGATTCTGGCCGAAAGGCGCCAGGCCTGGTTGCGTCTGGCGCAGTTGAAAGGTTCTTTTGCCCGCTGGCTGCCGGAAATGCGCGCATTGCTGGATGAGGCGGTGGCCCGGAAGTGGGTTAATGGGCGGAAAGTGCGCACTGGTTACTACCTGCCGTGGTTGGAGGCGCTGGAAGCGTGGCGTCTTGATGCGGATCTGGCCTTTCCGGCTTGGTCGGATGCGGCCTGGCGGCGGTTGACGCCCGAGGGGTTGGCCGATGCGTGGAATGTTGGGGATCCACCCGCTCATCCGGCCTTTGCCGGGGTTTTAAGGTTGTACGACGAGCTGGTGGGCTGGCGGACGATCTGTCACAAGTTATGGATGCATGCCGCCCGTTGGGTGGCAGAGCGTTTCAAGAGCGAAAAAGAGCGGCTGGCCCGTTTGGAGTTCGATGATGTCCTGACCCATCTGGAGGCCGGATTGCGGGGCGTCAACGGTGAAAAACTCGCCGGGCTGATCCGTCGGCAGTTCCCGGTGGCGCTGATCGATGAGTTTCAGGATACCGATCCGGTGCAATATCGGATCTTCTCTGAGATTTATCGCGATCCGGACGGCACGCGCGATCAGACCGCCCTGGTGTTGATCGGCGATCCCAAGCAGTCGATCTACGCCTTTCGCGGTGCGGATATTCACACCTATCTGACCGCACGTCGTCTTCTTGCCGGGCGCATCCAGACGTTGGGATGCAACTTCCGCTCCTCTGCGGGGATGGTCGCTGCTGTCAATCGGCTCTTTGCCGCAGCCGAAGAGCGCGTTGGTCCGGGTGCCTTTCTCCATCGTCAGGGGGAGGGGGATCCGATCCCCTTCCAGCCGGTTGCGGCACGTGGTCGGAGCGATCGTCTGGAGGTGGATGGAGAGCCCTACCCGGCGATGACACTTGCCTGGAGCGGGGAGTCACGCGACTGGATGGCCGAGGCGTGTGCGAGTGAGATGGTGCGTCTCTTGCGGCTCGGTGGGGAGGGACGGGCTGGATTTCGCGCGGCAACCGGGGAGTTGACGCCGCTTGACCCGTCCGATCTGGCCGTGCTGGTGGGCGGGCGGGCCGAGTATCGGCGGATGCGTGCTGCGTTGATGCGGCGCGGGGTGCGATCGGTCTATTTGTCTGATCAAGAGTCGGTGTTCGCCTCGCCGTGCGCGTTGGAGCTGTTCCACTGGCTGGCTGCCTGCGCCGCACCCGAGGATACCCGGTTGTTGCGTACCGCCATGGCGACCGCCACCCTGGGTGTGGCGTGGCTGGAGATCGACGCCTTGGCACGGGATGAACGGCTGCTGGAGGCGCGGATCCGGCAGTTTGTCGGCTATCGGGAGATCTGGCGGCGTCAGGGGGTGTTGCCGATGTTGCGGCGCCTGCTGCATGAGTTCGGCGTGTCGGCCCGACTGTTGGCCGGAGGCGGCGCCGGGGAGCGCAGCGGTGAGCGGTTGTTGACCGATCTGTTGCATCTGGCCGAGTTGTTGGGCGAGCGGGAGGCCGAAGGGGGTGGGGAGTCGGCGTTGTTGCGCTTTCTGGATGAGGCGTTGCGTGAGGCCGAAGAGGGGGCGCGCGAGGAGAGTGAACGGTTGACCCGTCTGGAGAGCGATGCCGGTCTGGTGCGCATCGTGACGGTACACAAATCCAAGGGGTTGGAGTATCCGCTGGTCTTTCTGCCGTTTGCCGGGAGTTGTCGTCCGGTTGGTACGCGCGATTTGCCGCTCGTCTGGAACGATGAGTCGGGCGGGAAGCGGTTGATTTTCACGGCGGACGAGGCGTTGATGGCGCGGCTGGAGTTCGAGCGGTTGCGCGAGGAGAGTCGCCGGCTTTATGTGGCTTTGACCCGCGCGCGGCATGCCGTCTGGGTCGGCGTGGGGGTGGAGAAGGGATTTTCTGCCAGCGCCCTGCATCGGTTGCTCGGTGCGGCAGAGGGGGAGGATGCCAAGGCGATTGCGGCCCGGCTGGCTACCCTCGATCGGGCGGATGGGACGATTCAGCTGATCCCGGCAGCCGAACCGAACAGTGTGCGTTTTGTCTCTGAGGCGAACGCGACCCTGCATACGGCGGCCCGGCAGGCGCGGCGTCGGGTGCGCGATCCCTGGTGGCAGGCGAGCTATTCGGCGCTGTTGGTTGGGCCCGGTTCCGGCGCTGCGGTGGTATCAGAAACCCCGGAGAGTCCGGGCGAGGCGCGCTTTCGCGAGTTGGCGTTGGAGCAGGCCGGTTGGCAATTGGCTGCGGCTGACAACGCGGTTGCTGACCTTGTCGAGTCTGGGTTGCATCCATTCCCGCGCGGGACCAAGGCCGGATCCCTGCTGCATGATCTATTGGCCTGGTGCGGTTTGCGTGGTTTTGCCCGCGTTGCACGGGATGCGGTGCCGTTGCGCGAGGAGGTGGCGCGACGATTGACCGCACGCGGCTGGTCGGCCTGGATCGAGCCTCTGTGTGATTGGCTGGAGCGATTCATCACAACCCCTCTGGTACTGTCAGACGCATCCGGGGTGACCTGCCGACCGGCGGATCTGGAGCACTATCAGGTCGAAATGGAGTTCCTGCTGGCCATCGAGCATCTGCCGGTTTCCCGGCTCGATCAATGGGTACGAGCCACGATCGAACCGGGACAGGAGCGGCCCCCGCTACAAGGACGCGCGTTGCACGGCCTGTTGAAAGGGTTCATGGATCTGGTCTTTGAGCATCAGGGGCGCTATTACTTGATCGATTACAAGTCCACCTGGCTCGGTCCCGATGCTGCGGCCTACACGCCGGAGGCGATGCGCGCCGAGATGCTGCATGCCCGACATGAGTTGCAGGGGGTGTTGTATCTGTATGCCCTGCATCGACAATTGCGTGCGCGGCTGGTCGATTATCAGCCGGAGCGCCATCTGGGCGGGGCGTTGTTCTTGTTCGTGCGGGGGTTGGAGACCGAGGGGCAGGGGATCTACCGGCTGAGGCCGACACCCGGGATGATGGCGGATCTGGATGCACTGTTTGGAGGGGTGGTAAAAAGTGGTGATGAACCGTTTGCCTGACCCCCTCACCCCTTTGTCGATCCTGACACGCTGGCAGACGCGCGGCTGGTTGCGCGCATTTGATCGTACCTTCGTCGATTTTTTGCGCGCTCAATGCCCGGACGCCAACGAGTGGTTGTTGTTGGCCGCCGCCCTGACGAGCCATCAGGCCGGACGGGGTCATATTCATCTGGATCTGGCCGCACTTCTTGAGGATCCCAACGGTCTGCTGGCGCTGCCGCCCGATGAGCATGCCGCTGCCTGGGATCCCGATACGCCACAACGGCTGCTGGCCGGTATCGATTTGGCCGGCTGGCTCGATTGTCTGGCGCATCCGCTGCTGATCGCGCCGCACACCGAGGCCGATGGTACCTCAACGCCGTTGGTGCGCATTGCCAGTCGCCTCTATTTGCGACGCCTCTGGCAGTGCGAACAGGAGCTTTCCGAGTGGCTTGCCCGACGTTTGGTACAACCTGCCGGCATTCCGGTTGAGCCACTTCGGATGCGCGGCTGGCTCGATCGGTTGTTTCCGGCAACACAGCCGGACAAGAATCCCGCTGTTGATTGGCAGAGAATCGCCTGCGCGCGCATGGTCGAGCGCTCCTTTGGCATTGTCACCGGCGGTCCGGGTACCGGCAAGACCACCACTGTGGTGCGTCTGCTGGCGTTACTGCTCGGGCTGCTGGACCGCCCCGCAGACGAAGAGGCGCCGCGCATCGCCTTGGCCGCACCGACCGGCAAGGCTGCTGCGCGACTGAGCGAATCGATTGTGCAGGAGCTTGACCGGTTGCAGGCGCGGCTATCGAGTGACGAGGCGCGGCTTTTGGAGGCGATCCCGCGTCGGGTGACGACGCTGCACCGACTGCTGGGTGGACAGCGCGACAGCCGGCACTTTCGTCACAACGCTGCCAATCCGCTTTGGCTCGATGCCCTGGTGATCGACGAGGCGTCGATGGTCGGTCTGGAATTGATGGCCGATCTGCTGTGCGCCCTGCCCGAGGGGGCACGACTCTATCTGATCGGGGACAAGGATCAACTGGCTTCGGTCGAGGCCGGAGCCCTGCTTGGTGTCCTCTGTCAGCGTGCCGAGGAGGGGCATTACACCCCGGAGACGGTCGAGCGCATCGTTGCTGCGACCGGACAACAGATCGAGGCCGGGTTGTGCGATCCGCAGGGCAGTCCGCTCGACCAGGCAGTGGTGATGCTGCGGCGCAATTACCGTTTTGCTGCCACCAGCGGCATCGGTCAGTTGGCCAGAGTGGTGAAGGCTGGCGATACGCGCAGGCTGGCGGAACTGCGGTTGGAGAGTCATGCCGATCTTTTCTGGCTTTCGATCCGTCAGGAGGAGGCACTTTTCACCCGATTGCTCGTCGATGGCCTGGAGATTGGGGGGGATCGGGTATCGCGGGATGAAGTGAGGCTAATCGGCGGCTATCGGGGGTATCTGGAGCGGTTGCGCGGGCAATGGCCGGAGATGACGGCCCCACAGGCCGCATTCGATGGCTGGGCGCGGGCCGTGTTGCGCGCTTATGGGCAATTTCAGGTGCTCTCTGCGCTGCGGCAGGGGATCTGGGGGGTGGAGGGACTCAATGCCCGCATCGAGCGCCATTTGCAGGCAGCCGGACTGATCGAGGCCGAGCGGAGTTGGTATGTGGGGCGTCCGGTCATGGTGACGCGCAACGATCATGCGTTGGGGTTGATGAACGGGGATGTGGGGATGTCGCTGGCGTTGCCGGTCGATGGGGTCTGGTGGCCGCGCGTGGCCTTTTTGGGACAGGATGGCGAGCGGGAGGTGATCCGCTGGTTTCCGCCGAGTCGCCTGCCGCCGGTAGAGACGGTGTTTGCCATGACGGTGCACAAGTCCCAGGGCTCGGAGTTCGGGCAGGTTTTGTTGGTGTTGCCGGAGCAGCTCAATCCGGTTTTGACCCGTGAGTTGCTCTATACCGGCATCACACGGGCGCGGGA
>JAMOBI010000100.1:0-13984 GCA_039908105.1 Magnetococcus sp. YQC-9 | reverse complement strand
TTGCAAAACAATCCCGCGAACATGGCCCAAGAACAAAGCCGCGTGACAGAGGCTTTAAGGGTTGGTGACTGGCGTGCCAGACCATCGCAATCAGTCAAATCAGCTTGGTTGATCCGCTAAATTAACGTAAGGCACTACCGAAGAGCGCGCTAAAGTCAAAAACAAAATCCCAAGGGCTTCGCCCTTGGATCCCACCAGGGGGATAATCCCCCTGGACCCCTAATAATAAAACCTTTCAGTCCTCCTCCTCTTCCGGCTCCTCTCGGGACTTCACCACCTCCCGCTTCTTTTTAAGCGCATCCGGTTTCACCGCCACCTTCTTGTCGCCAAACAGAATGGTCTTGAGCCAGTCAAAGGCAAAATCCAACAACGCCTCGTCATCGTTACGCAACGTCTCCAACGTCTCTTCCGGCACGTCGAAACGCTGCAAGAAGGTTGACTCGAAGATGAACCGCCGGAATTTATCGGTATCGGTGCTGGCCATATAGAAGAATTCCGACACCTGCAGAGAAGTTTGCACCTCATCGCCCGCCGAGCGGCGCTTGAGGATCATCTCCATCCATCCCTTGTTGCGCTCGTCATAGCCATCCGAGCCCTGATCCTTGCGCCAGTCATTGATGGTCCAGCGGGTCGACTCCTGATGGCCGAGGCAGTAATCCTCCTTCACCAGGTAGAAGAACTCCTCGCTCTTGTCCGAAGCCTCCGGATGCATCAGCGCCAAACCGATCGGGTAGTAACGACAAGCGACCGGACGATCCGAATAAACCTGGCACCCCTCCGGCGCATTGAACGGGCATTTGCCGGTTTCCGGATCCATGCGGATCAACGGCACGGGCAGTTGCCCCTTGGCCAGGGTGTAGGGGGTGGCGTATTCGTAGAGAAAGGCTTCGGGGCTTAAGTTGAGGCGGCGCCGCAGTCTCAAGATATCATAGGGGGTCAAGATGATTTCGATGTTGGCGCAGCAGGCGTTGAAGCAGGCGACACCCGGGTGGCAGCGAAACTGGAAGTGACTCTCCCCTTCCAGACGTACCGGTTGCAGGATGTTGCGCACCTCACGCGGGATGTTGCGCATCACCGGGTCGAATTCCAGGGCGTGGTCGCGTTCGGCGAGGGAAGGATCGGAAGATTCGCTCATGATGTGGTCGTATGGTAATAGGGTCCAATAGTACGGGGGTACGGGGGCGATTATCGCCCCCGGTAGGGGTTTGGGGACGAAGTCCCCAAGGTTTTGCCTTGGCCTTTCACGCGCTTTTACGATAAGCACTTTTTCGTGCAGCGAAAAAGTGCGCAGCGCGCGCGCCTCTGCGCTCTCCATTTGTTGCTTGCAAGGGCAACAAATGGAGAGCAAATTTCAATGGCTTTCGGGAGTTGCCCACGTCACTGAGTTCATCCTGAATGCCGCTTCTGGCGGCTTGTTCTGGCCATGCTTTTCAAGAGCCGTTTTGCAAAAAGCGCAAAACGGCTCTTGAAAACCAAGGCTGCGCGCGGCGCATTTTTCGCAAAAATCGCGAAAAATGCTTCTTTGAAAAGCGCGCTAAAAGCGAAAGTCAAAAACAAAACCCTGGGAGAGGAATCTCCCAGACCCTCTCTTTTTTTTCACCAATAAAATCATACATCCCGAGCTGGGTGCAATCTAATCGTTTATAACGCATCTTTGCAGACAAAAAAAGGGCGCGGCCCCATGAGAACCGCGCCCTCACAACGCTTACAGCTTACTTGGCGACCAGATCCTTGTGGGCGCGCTTGAACACCGACCACTCACCCGTCTTCGGGTTGATGGTGCTGTTCACGAAGCACTTCCAATTCTCTTCGTCGACGAAGTTGTAATCCATGTTGTAGTAGAAGCCCGGATAACGGGTCTCCTTGCGGAACAACATGTGACGCAGATGGGCCTCACCAGCAAAAATGCGGTGATAGTTCTCCCAGGCGCGCATCAGCTCGTGCAGATCGCGGGCCATCATCTTCTCGGAGTCCTTCTTGAGCTCGGTCAACTTCTTGACCGCGATCTCCATCATGGTGCAGTTGGTCGTGTACATCGTGCCCACACCAGCGACATACTCGTCCATGATCTTCTGCAAACGGGCCTGCAACATGCGCGGGGTGATGTAATGGGGATTGACCTCTTCCGCCGTGCTGTAGTCCTTGTGCTCCATGTAGGTACGAACCGGCTTGTAGATCTCCTCAGCCAGCTCATTGGCACCCTTGTCCAAAGTCGGGACATAGTCCTTGTGATCCAACACCCATTGCAGCACCGACTTGATGGCGATGCGGCCCTCGGCGTGCGAACCGGAGGAGAACTTGTGACCCGAAGCGCCCACACCATCGCCGGCGGTGAACAGACCCTTGACCGTGGTCATGCGGTTGTAGTTCTTCTGACCCGGAGCCGGATCCTCACCCGGCTTCGGCGGATGGTCGCCCCACTGCCATTCAGCCGGAGCCAGGTCGGACGGACCGGCGGTCCAGATGCCGCAGCAGCCGGAGTGCGAACCCAGGAAGTAAGGCTCGGTCGGCATCAGCTCGGAGGGGGTGATCTCCGGCTCGATGTTCTCACCAGCCCACACACCTGCCTGACCGATACACATGTCGAGAAAATCTTCCCACGCTTCGGCTTCCAGATGCTTGATCTTCTTCTTGGCTTCCTTGGGACCGAACTCCTCCTCATAGGAGGCGGCCAGGGCCTGCAACGCGATGTCGGTACGCATCATGATCGGACCACGACCCTCACGCATCTCCTTCATCATCAGGTGGTTGCGCAGGCAGGTGGCCGGAATCTTGGCCAGACCATAAGGAGGATAGTCCTTCAACATCTCCTTGTTGGTATCCATGTAGACTTCACCGCGACCGTTGGTGGCCTTGGCCTTGAAGAGCAGGAACCAGGCACCCACCGGGCCGTAACCGTCCTTGAAGCGGGCCGGCACGAAACGGTTCTCCATCATGGTCAGCTCGGCGCCGGACTGGATCGCCATGGCATAGGTGGAACCCGCGTTCCACACCGGATACCAGGTACGGCCCATGCCTTCGGCCACGGAACGGGGACGGAAGACGTTCACCGCGCCACCGGCCACCAGCAGGATCGCCTTGGCGGTGTAGACGTAGATCTTGTCCTCACGATTGGAGAAGCCCACCGCACCGGCGATACGATTCTCTTCTTTCGCGTCCAACAGCAGCTTGACGATGAAGATACGCTCCTGGATGTTTTCCATACCCAGGGCTTTCTTCGCGGCTTCGGCCACGATGGTTTTGTAGCTCTCGCCGTTGATCATGATCTGCCACTTGCCAGAACGAACCGGCTTGCCGCCATCCTTCAAGGATTTCTCCTCGTCGCCCGGCTGCTTCCAGATCGGCAGACCCCACTCCTCGAACAGCTCGACGGAGTTGTCCACGTGACGACCCACGTCGCAGCACAGGTCATCGCGGGTGACACCCATCAGGTCGTTGGCCACCATGCGGGCATAATCCGCCGGATCCAGACCACCCAGATAGGTGTTGATCGCCGACAGGCCCTGAGCCACGGCGCCGGAGCGCTCCATGGCGGCCTTGTCGACCAGACGGATGCGGGTGCCCGGAGGCGCCCAACGCACCACTTCGTAAGCCGCGCCGCAGGCGGCCATGCCACCACCGATGATCAGGATGTCGGTGTCAACGGTCTCGATATCGGGATTACCAAAGCTTCCCATGTTAAACAATCTCCTCTCTGAAGGATCGATATTTAGGTTTCAGGTGCAATGACGGATCGGGTTGGCTCACGCGCCGACCTTGGGCAGGTCCGAGGCCGCCAGATTGAAGAAGCCGGGATCGTTCAGCTTGGAGAGATCCGGGGTCGGCTTGCCGCCATAAAGATCGATGGAGCCTTCGGCGGTGGTGCGGATCGGGAACTTGAACCGCTTGACGTTGCCGTTGCGGAACTGGATGGTCCACATGATGGAGTCGGAACCACGCAGCGGGATGACCGCGCCGCCCATGGGCACGACATCGGCATAGGCGCGCACTTCGATGGCCTGCTGCGGGCAGATCTTGACGCAGGAATAGCACTCCCAGCACTGATCCGGCTCCTGGTTGAACCCCTTCATCCGCTGCTTGTCGAGCTTCATGAGGTTGTTGGGGCAGATGTACATGCAGGCGGTTTTGTCCTGACCCTTGCAGCCGTCGCACTTGGATTGGATGACGAAACTTGGCATGGATGATGTTCTCCTGAACTTGGTTTGATGACAATACAATAGAACCCGTATACTTCCGACGGGACCTCCCCGTCCATTCGGCACGATCAGCCGGTGGCCGCCTTGTGCAGCTTGACCTCGACCTTGTCGCCCTCGTTGAGCGAACCATAGTAGGCCTGAAGGATCTTGACCACCTCGGGACGACTGAACTCCGCTGGCGGCTCTTCGCCCTCGGAGAGCATTTTGCGCAATTTGGTGCCAGAGAGCAACAGCCGGTCATCTTTGCTGTGCGGACAGGTCTTCAAGGAGGCCATGCCCTGGCACTTGTAGCAGTAGAAGGTCCAGTCGATCTTCAACGGACGGGTACGCAGGTCGGTTTCCGACACCTTGTCGAAGATGTGCTGGGCATCGAACGGGCCGTAGTAGTCACCCACGCCGGCATGGTCGCGACCGACGATCAGGTGGCTGCAGCCGTAGTTTTGACGGAACACCGCGTGCAGCAGCGCCTCGCGCGGACCGGCATACCGCATCTCCATCGGATAGCCGGCCTGAATCACGGTATCCTTGACGAAGTAGTTGTCGATCAGGGTATCGATCGCCTCGGCGCGCACCTCAGCCGGGATGTCGCCGGCTTTCAGCTTGCCGAGAATCTGATGGATCAACACGCCGTCCATGGTCTCGACCGCGATCTTGGCCAGAAACTCGTGCGAACGATGCATCGGGTTGCGGGTCTGGAAGGCGGCCACCTGGCTCCACCCCTTCTCCTCGAACAGCTCGCGGGTCTGGGCCGGACGCATGTAGATGTTGCCGTACTTGGTCGGGAACTCGCCCTCGGAGAGCACCAGCACCGGACCGGCGATGTTCACTTCCGGTTGCTCCATCACCTTCAGGACGCCGGGGTGCTCCATGTCCTCGGTGCCGAAAACCGAGCGGCATTCGAGCCCCTTGTCGATGGTGTACTTCTCGGTGATGGTGAGAATGCCGCCAATTTCGCCGCTCTCCTCGTCGACCAGGGCGACCTCCTGCCCGATCTTGAGGTTGTTGGCCTGCCCGTGGGTGGTGGAGAGGGTGACCGGGATCGGCCAGAACACCCCGGAGGTCAGACGCATGTGCTCGCACACGCCCTTCCAGTCCTCGTAGCCCATGAAGCCATCGAGCGGCGTGAAGGCACCGATGCCGAGCATGATGAGATCGCACGCTTCGCGCGAACTCATTTTGATCTGATCCAGATCCTTGGCGCGCGCCTTGCCCTGCTTCAAGGCATCGCCGTGGAGCAGCAGGGTTTTGAGTTCACCTCCACCATGGGGGGGTACGAGTTTTGACATGTTGATCGATTCTCCTTGGACGATGAGGAATGTGTCGATTCGGGTTATTGAACAAGATTATTCTTTGGTTCAAAGAAGGTATTTATATCTTTAGCCAACGCAGCCAAGGCCCGTCCGCGGTGGCTCATGGAGTCCTTGTCAGAGGCGGGCATGAGCGCGAAGGTGACATCGTATCCGCTGGGGATGAAAATCGGGTCGTAACCAAAGCCATTGTGACCCATGGGTTCATCCGCGATGCGACCTTCAACCGTACCGGTGAAGTGAGCGATCCGGCCTTGTGGATCGGCCAAAGAGAGGACGCATTCAAAACGCGCGGAGCGTGGAGCGTGAGGTCTTGCAGCCAGTTCGGCAAGCAGTTTGGCGACGTTGGCACCATCCGAGACCCCAACGCCCGCATAGCGGGCCGAAAAGACTCCGGGCGCGCCATCCAGTCCGTCGACCACCAGGCCGGAGTCATCCGCCAGGGCGGGCAGACCGGTGAAGCGGGCTACGGTGATGGCTTTCTTGTCAGCGTTTTCGGTAAAGGTGAGGCCATCCTCGATCACCTCCGGGCAACCGGGAAAATCATCGAGAAAGAACGGATCGTTCTCCCCAAGAGCCAGGATGCGCTGGATCTCTTCCATCTTTTTGCGGTTGCGGGTGGCGATGACGAGTTTCAAGGGCGCGGCCTATCCGGTCGGGTGCCAAAAACAAGAGAAAAAATCGTCGTTCATCTTGCCTCAAAGGCTGCAAATTTGTCAACCGATTCCGGGAAAATAAATCAATTTTTTTCGCGCAAGAAACAGCTTATTTATCAATTTCACATAAATATTAGAAAATGATAAAAAATTGATCGAAGTACGTCAAGGGGATTCATGCACGTTTGGGCTCCGTGCTGGCAATCGACCTGATAGAGCGGAACCACGAGCCGCGAAACGCCGCCCGAAAGGCTATCGCCGATTGAGTCAACCGAGAGACGTAGCCACATTATTTTGAAGAACCAAACCGCAACCAGCTTAAACCGCACCCATTTTAGGATGCGTAGTTTTTCGCAAGGCTGCGTGCAAGATGCGGGGGTTGTTTCCAAAAAGCGGAAACGACCCCCGCCAAGGCGGTGCGCGGCGCATTTTTCGCAAAAAACGCGAAAAATGCTTCTTCTAAAGAGCGCGCTAAAGTCAAAAGCAAAACCCTGGGAGAGGAATCTCCCAGACCCGCTCTTTTTTATTACTAGTAAAATAATTACACTTAAAAACTTGAGGCGGTTTAATCACCATTGGATGCATCAGCCGACTTTGACAACCCTCTGGAGCTCCATTAGGGGCCTTCGAACCTGTGGCCCTCTGTAGCTGTAAAGCCTCGCATTGCGTCATTTTTCACGCCATCCATCTTGAGATTACCTGACCGAATCCTTATCTGCGTCTTAAGAGGGCTCGTTACACCATTTCGAGCATCAGACACCCAAGGGAAACCAAACATGCAACAGGAACGCCTGACCACCAAATCCCAGGAAATGCTGCAACAGGCCATCAGTCTGGCGGCGGGCCATCGTCATCAACGCCTGGAACCGGAACATCTGCTGTTGGCGCTGCTGGAACAACGCGAGGGCATGATCCGTCCGATTCTTGAGAAGATGGGGGTGACCATATCCCGTCTGAGCGAGGAGCTGGAACGGCTGGTGGAGCGCTTTCCTCGCGTGGAGGGATCCGGAGCGGATCAGATCCTCTTTTCACGTCGTACACAGGCGTTGTGGACCGATGCCGATGGCCTGGCGCGCGAGATGCGCGATGCCTATGTGTCGACCGAACATTTCTTCATGGCCATGGCGCGCGAGAAGGAGGGGGAGCTGACCCCCTTGCTCAAACGGCATGGCGTGATCCGGGAGACGATTGAACAGGCGCTGGTCGCGATCAACGGCAGCCGCCGGGTCACCTCAACCGATCCGGAGAGTGGGTTTCAGGCTCTAAGAAAATATGGCCGCGACCTGACCGAGCTGGCGCGGAGCGGGGATCTGGATCCGGTGATCGGGCGTGACGACGAGATCCGGCGGGCGATTCAGGTACTGTCGCGACGCACGAAGAACAATCCGGTGTTGATCGGTGAAGCAGGGGTGGGCAAAACTGCGATCGTCGAGGGGTTGGCACTGCGGGTGGTACGAGGAGATGTGCCGGAGTCACTTGAAAATGTCCGATTCGTTGCACTTGACATGGGGGCATTGATCGCAGGGGCCAAGTATCGCGGTGAGTTCGAGGAGCGGCTCAAAGCGGTGTTGAACGAGGTGCATGACGCAGATGGTCGGGTGGTACTGTTCATCGACGAGATGCACACTTTGGTGGGCGCAGGCCGCACGGATGGGGCGATGGATGCCTCCAACCTGTTGAAGCCGGCCCTGGCACGTGGTGATCTGCACTGTGTGGGCGCCACGACGCTGGATGAGTATCGCAAACATGTGGAGAAAGATCCGGCCCTGGCGCGCCGCTTTCAACCGGTGATGATCGGCGAACCGGGGGTGGAGGATGCGATTTCGATTCTGCGCGGCATCAAGGAACGCTACGAGCTGCATCACGGCGTGCGCATCAGCGATGGGGCGATCGTGGCAGCGGTGATGTTGTCGGATCGCTACATCACCGATCGGTTTCTGCCGGACAAGGCGATCGATCTGATCGACGAGGCGGCGGCGCGCATTCGCATGGAGATCACCTCCAAGCCACAGGCGATCGATGAGTTGGACCGGCGGATTCTGCAACTGGAGATCGAGCGAGCAGCGCTCTCCAAGGAGAACGATGCCGTGTCGCGCGACCGGTTGGCACGCCTGGAGCGCGATCTGGCCGATGACAAGGAGCGCTCAGCCGGGTTGACGCTGCGTTGGCAGCAGGAGAAGGCGCAGATCGACGCGGGCCGAAAGTTGCAGGAGGGTCTGGAAAAGGCCCGTCAGGAGCTGAGCGAGGCGGAAGGGCGCGGGGATTTGAGTCGGGCGGGTGAGTTGAAATACGGCATCATCCCGGATCTCATGCGGCGATTGGATCAGGCTGCCGCTGTGCCGGATGCCAACCGTCTGTTGCGGGAGGAGGTGGGCGAGGAGGAGGTTGCCACAGTGGTGGCGCGCTGGACCGGGATTCCGGTGGCGCGCATGCTCGAAGGGGAGCGGGACAAGCTGTTGTCGATGGAGAAACGGCTGGCCGAGCGGGTGGTCGGACAGGAGGAGGCGTTATCCGCCGTGGCGCGTGCGGTACGGCGGGGTCGAGCCGGGTTGGGGGATCCGAATCGTCCGCTGGGGTCATTTCTGTTCCTGGGTCCGACTGGCGTGGGCAAGACCGAACTGACCAAGACCTTGGCCGATTTTCTGTTCGATGATGATCGCGCCATGACCCGGTTGGACATGTCGGAGTATATGGAAAAGCATTCGGTGGCCCGTCTGATCGGTGCACCGCCCGGCTATGTGGGTTTTGACGAGGGTGGACAGCTGACCGAGGCGGTGCGGCGGCGTCCTTACGGGGTGGTGCTGTTTGACGAGATCGAAAAGGCCCATCCGGATCTCTTCAATGTGTTGTTGCAAATTCTTGAGGATGGCCGTTTGACCGATTCCCAGGGAAGGGTGGTGAACTTCAAGAATTCAGTGATCATTCTGACCTCCAACATCGGCTCGCACCATTTGATCATGGCGGATGAGGCGGGTTCCGAAAAGACGCGGGAGCGGGTGATGGCTGAGTTGCAGCGGGCCTTCAAGCCGGAGTTTCTGAACCGGTTGGATGAGATCATCTTTTTTGAGCGGTTGCGGGCTGAACAGATGGAGGCGATCGTGGAGATTCAGTTTCAACGGATTCGTGCGACATTGGCCCGCCTGCGGATTGAATTGGAGATGACCCCGGCGTTGCGGCGTTGGTTTGCGGGCGAGGGGTATGATCCGCAATACGGGGCGCGGCCCTTGAAGCGGTTGATGCAGCGGCGGTTGCAGGATCCATTGGCCGAGGCGTTGTTGGCCGGGCGTTGTGGTCCGGGGATGCGGGTGGTGGCGGATTGGGATGAGGCGGTGGCAAAGGTGAAGTGGTTGTAGCGCGCAATCGAATCCGTTCTTTAATTTGGGATGTGTAAACCGCACCCAGCTTGAAATGTGTAAACCGCAACCATCACAGGATGCATAGTTCCATTAATAGGGGTCCAGGGGGATTATCCCCCTGGTGGGATCCAAGGGCAAAGCCCTTGTGACTTTAGTTTTTGACTTTAGCGCGCTCTTCAAAAGAAGCATTTTTCGCGAAAAATGCGCCGCGCGCCGCCTTCGCGGGCATCGTTTCCGTCTTTTGGAAACGACGCCCACATTTTGCACGCGACCTTTAAGAAAATGACGCTTCTCAAGAGGATTGCGGTATAAAACCGGAACATCCCTTATGAATCCGTCAGCTCCTTGAGTACGGCGGCGGCATGTCCGGTGGTCTTGACCGTGGGATAGACCTTGCGGATCACACCCTGGGCATCGACGATGAAGGTGGAGCGTACAATGCCCATATAAGTCTTGCCATAATTTTTCTTCTCCTGCCAAGCGCCGAAGGCCTGACAGAGGGCAGCGTCGGTATCGCTCAACAGGGTGAATTGCAAGCCGTATTTGCTACAGAAACCAACATGGGATTTGACCGAATCCTTGGAGATGCCGATCACAGTGAAACCGAGTGCCATAAATTGCCCACCGAGAGCCTGGAAATCGTTGGCCTCGACCGTGCAGCCCGGAGTGTTTGATCGTGTTGATCCGGAACTGTGAGATCCGGGATGATGTCACCGGGTTGCAGCATATCGGGGTTCTCCTTGAGCGTGATTTTAAACCGCACCCAGCTTGGAATGAGTCTTTTTTTGGTAAAAATAAAGAGCGGGTCTGGGAGATTCCTCTCCCAGGGTTTTGCCTTTGATTTTGCCTTTCGCGCGCTCTTCAAAAAAAGCATTTTTCGCATTTTTTAGCAAAATGCGCCGCGCGCCGCCTTCACAGGAGTCGTTTTTTGCTTTTTGGAAACGACTCCCGCATCGTGCACGCAGCCTTGCAAAAAACGACGCATCCCAAAATGGGTGCGGTATAAAACAATGCCGTAGCATACGATTTCACTGGCGCGCCCGGCAGGGGTCGAACCTGCAACCACCGGCTTAGAAGGCCGATGCTCTATCCATTGAGCTACGGGCGCAAAAATGAGGAAACATAACTTGGACAAAGGGGAAATTTGGTCGGGGCGAGAGGATTCGAACCTCCGGCCCTCGGCACCCAAAGCCGATGCGCTACCAGACTGCGCCACACCCCGACAGCAAAGAGAAAAATCCTAACCCAAAATCCCCTTCCAGGGCAATGGCCTAAAAGCGTAAATCAGCGTGTGATTTTCCGAATCCAGGCACGGAATGTTGGTAATCCGACATTTTTCGGGCTATAGTGATCGATTGCGGCGGCCACAAAAAAAAGTGCTGTCGACACGGGCCGATTTCCAGGCCAACCGTGAGGATCGGTATGGCGCCACCCGAAGTGGGATTGTCGAAACGTTTTCCATGAAAATCGTCATCGTCGGCTTGAGCCACAAAACCGCGCCCGTGGCCGTTCGAGAGCGCCTGGCCTTCTCCAACGAGGAGTTGCCCGGCTGCTTGACCGAACTGCGCGCCACGCCCGGCCTGCGCGAAGTGACTCTGCTTTCCACCTGCAACCGTGTGGAGATCTATGCCGTTGGTCAACAACCCGATAGAACCGCCAGCGCGATCCGCTCCTGGCTCGCGGCCAGCCGCAACATCGAGCTCGCTTTGCTTGAGGCCCATCTCTATCAACTCGACGACCGTGACGCCGTGCGTCACGGCTTTCGCGTAGCCGCCAGCCTTGACTCCCTGGTGGTCGGCGAGGCCCAAATTTTGGGCCAGATGAAACAGGCCTATCAGCTTGCCTGCGAGACCACCACTTCCGGGGCCATCCTCGACAAATTTTTTCAACACGCCTTCCATGCTGCCAAACAGGTCCGTCACGAAACCAACATTGCCCGCAATCCGGTCTCGATCGCCTCGGCTGCCGTCTCATTGGCCCGACGCATCTTCGGTGAACTCAACGGGTGCCGCTGCCTTCTGATCGGTGCCGGCGAAATGTGCGAACTGGCCGCTCGGCATCTGGTTACCGATGGGGTTTCCATCCTGGTGGCCAACCGTACCCTGTCACGCGCCGTGGCTCTGGCCGACAGTTTCGGCGGCGATGCCTTCGTGCTCTCCGAACTCGAATCCCACCTGGATAAGGCGGATATCATCCTCTCCTCGACCGGTGCCACCGGATATGTCGTTACCGCGCCGATGATCAAGGCCGCTTTGAAAAAAAGACGACAGAAACCGCAATTTTTCATCGACATCGCCGTACCGCGCGATCTGGATCCTGCCATCGGCGATCTGGATAACGCCTATTTATACGACATTGATGATTTGACCCGGATCGTTGAAAATAATCTCAAGGATCGGGGCCGCGAAATGACGGCTGCCGAGGTGATCGTCGAGCAACGCTGCGTTGAGTTCATGCGCTGGCTCGAAACCTTGGATCTGGCACCGGTCCTGACCGCCTTGCGCGAGAAACTCGAGGGAATCCGCGATCAGGAGGTGACGCGAACCTTGGCCACTTGGCCGGACATCTCGCCAGACGAACAAAAAAGAGTCGAACAGCTCGGACGGCTGCTGGTCAACAAAATCCTGCATGCGCCGTTGAGTCGTTTAAGGCATCTGGCTGCGGAACCGGACGGCGATTTGTACGTGGATGCGGCCCGACAGCTGTTTCAACTGGACCGGACATGATGGCATGAGCGCTTCGTTGTTGCAAAAATTCGATACCATGCGGCGGCGTCATGCCGAGTTGAGCGCCCTGTTGGGACAACCGGCCACGCGAGACAACAGCAGCGAATTCGCTCGTTTGAGCAAAGAGTTCGCCGATCTCGACCCCCTGGTCGAGGCGTGGATGGGGTATCTGAAGCTCGAGGAGGAGATCGCTTCCACCGAGGCGATGCTGGAGGATTCCGAAAGCGACCCGGAGATGAAACGGTTGGTGCGCGAGGAGATCGAGGAGCTTAAAAACCAGCTCGAGGCGAAAATCCCGGAATTGCAGCTGCTCTTGATCCCCAAGGATCCACACGAGGGTCGCAATGTGATCCTGGAGATCCGGGCTGGCACTGGCGGCGAGGAGGCGGCTCTGTTCGCCGGCGATCTGTTGCGCATGTATGGCCGTTTCGCCGAACAGAACCGTTGGCGCCTGGAACCGTTGTCGAGCAGCCCGACACCGTTGGGCGGATTCAAGGAGGTGATCGTCATGATCTCGGGTAAAGGGGCCTGGTCAGCCTTCAAATTTGAATCCGGGGTGCATCGGGTACAGCGTGTGCCGGTCACCGAAGCCGGCGGGCGCATCCATACCTCGGCCTGCACCGTGGCTGTGCTGCCCGAGGCCGACGAGGTGGAAGTGGTCATCAACGAACGCGATGATCTGCGCATCGACGTATTCCGCTCCTCCGGACCCGGCGGCCAGAGCGTCAACACCACCGATTCGGCGGTACGCATCACCCATCTGCCCACCGGCATCACCGTCACCTGTCAGGACGAGAAGTCCCAGCACAAAAACAAGGCTCAAGCCCTGAAGGTGCTCAAGGCCCGCCTGTTTGACATGGAACAGCGCGCCGTGGATGACGAACGCTCCCGTGACCGGCGCGATCAGGTCGGCTCCGGAGACCGTTCCGAGCGGATTCGCACCTATAATTTTCCGCAGAATCGCGTCACCGATCATCGGGTGAATCTTACCCTGCACAAGCTCGATCAGGTGATGGAAGGGGAGTTGCGCGAGTTGGTCACCACCTTGACCGCGCATCATCAGGCCGAACAGCTGGCGCGTTTGGGTGAAGAGGGGTGAGAGCCATGAACCGTTTCTGGCTGCTGCGCATCGGTTTGGCTGGCTGGATTGGCATCGGGTCTTGGGGGCTGGGTGGCGAGTCGTTTGCCGCGAGTTATCGTCAATCGGCTTACATTGCCAATGCCTATTTTTCCGATCGCATGGTGCAAAAGGGAGAGACCATGCAGCCGATGTCGGTGGTCAAAACCATGCGGGCCACCACCGGGGGCATGGCTGGTTATTTTGTTTTGGATCTGGTTTTGACGGTTTATGGCGAGCACCACTTCAAAGTGGATATTCTCGATCAGGATGGTCAAGTGGCTACTCGACTCGATTATCCACCCGTCAAAGCGAGCAAAGAGGATCCGTTGCCCATGTATACCGCTGCGGGAGCCGTGACTGGCAAGTTTGCGCCCGGAATCTGGTTTTTCAAGGTTTACGACCAGTTGAATCGCAAGAAGTGGGAGCATTTGGGTACGTTTGGCGTGTTGGTGACGCCGCCGGCGGGCGTGGAATAGATGGGTCAAATTTTTCTTTTGAAAAGCGCGCTAAACCGCAACCATCACGGGATGCGTAGTTCCATTAATAGGGGTCCAGGGGGATTATCCCCCTGGTGGGATCCAAGGGCGAAGCCCTTGGGACTTTGTTTTTGACTTTAGCGCGCT
>JAMOBI010000099.1:0-13149 GCA_039908105.1 Magnetococcus sp. YQC-9 | reverse complement strand
TTGGTTCAGTCCCTGAATTTGAATCGTTTTAGCGTCAATATGACCGATATGCCGGATTGGCGTGTGAAATTACTGAGTGCGGAGTGCCTTTTTCGTCTCAACTCTATGAAATATAACTATTATAACTTTATGCTAAATCCACTGCGCGCCTTGATAAGGCGATGGTTGCACACGACCAGGTCAACAGAACTGATTTGACAGCTTGGCTGTTTCGCCTTATTGGTAAAAAAAAGAGAGGGTCTGGGAGATTCATCTCCCAGGGTTTTGCTTTTGACTTTAGCGCGCTCTTTTCAAGAAGCATTTTTCGCGCCTTTTGCAAAACAATCCCGCGAACATGGCCCAAGAACCAAGCCGCGTGACAGAGGCTTTAAGGTTTAGTGAGCGGCGTGCCGGCTCATCGCACCCAGTCAAATCAGCTTGGTTGATCCACTACGCCATAACAAGGTTGATGAAAATCGTGTTCAGGGTCATGTTTGATATTTTTTGGTAATCTGTCTGGACGACACCTGCTGGAGAATCCCTATCGCGAATTGATCATCAAACGTCAGCTGGAACAGCGTGGCGTAGAGGTGAAATTCGCCGTGCCAGGCCGGGGACTTAACCAAAGCACACCACCTGAATTGATTGAGAAAGATGAGGTTTTAAGACGCGAAGGGGCCTTTCCAATCCGGAATGAGGAAGGGTTTCGTCGCGCTATGCGCGGCTGTCAGATGGTGGTGTTCAGCACTTGGCGCAGTTATCTGCCGCTGGCGCAAATGGCCAGGGCCGAGGGACGTTTGACCATCAACTTCTGCGCCACAGCTGGCCTGGACCACTGGACCCATGGCGTGGAACGGTGTCTGATCCGCAGTCGTTTCATTGCGCGACAGTTCCGTTTCCTGGAACAGAACGAAAGGTATGTCGTACCCTCGGATGATCAGCTGCGAATTGTCGGCTCGATTCAATACGAATATCCCCCAGAGCATCGACCATTTGAATTTGCCGACCGGGAGGCATTCTGCCGGTACTATGATCTTGACCCTATGCGTCCCATCGCCGTGTTGTTTCCCAAGGGGATCGAATTGTTTCACAAGAAGGTGGCGCTTTGGTTCCCGAATTGGGATAAATCCCAGGTGGATAAATACAATCAATGGTTTCTTGATGCCTACGCGGCCATCTGTCATCAGGCACGGGAAGCGCGGTGCAATCTCCTGGTCAAGATGCACCCATCCGCCTACGCCAGTTACAAATGCGATGTCAGCAACGACATGCAGTTTTGGCAGAACCATCCCTGGATTCGGGTGTTGGATGTGGGGCACACCCTGTCGATGTATCGGCACATGGATGTGGGCGTGGGCATCAACTCGCACTCCGCACTGGATACGGCTCTTTTTAACAAACCGTTCGTGTATGTCGATTCCGATATTCCGCAACCGCCTGACACCCATGGGTTCAAAAGTATCGAGTTGAGCCTTCTGCCGCCTGGTCCCTCCACCCATTGGCATACGAATCCTCAAAAGGTCAACCCCTGGTTCTGGTCGTGGTTGGGAGCCTTTTCCCGGGTCGGGAAACTTGGGGCGTTGCTGGATGATCCGGTGCGCACCTTGTCGATTCGTACCGAGGACCGACAGGCTTTCATCGATGAGTACTGGGGCATGGATGATTTTCGTGCGTCTGAGCGGATCGTGAATGAGATTATTGGGTTTGGCGAAGAGCGGTTGGGATTATGGTCCCGGCCTTTTTCCCGCGCCTTTTGGCGTGGAAGAGTGCTGGACGGTTGGGAGAGGGTGTGCGGCTGAGGTGGTTTGCGCTGCTACCCTTCAGGTTGACAACGCGGACAGAAAAATGCTGAACGTTGTCCCAATCGCAGGGAGCGAATCGGAGTGGTGCAAAGGACACAGGGTTCGCCGGTGCGCCCATAGACGTGCAGCGCGACGGCAAAATAACCCGGTTTCCCGTCACTCTGACGGTAATCTCGCAAGGTGGTGCCACCCTGTTGGATCGCTGCGCTCAGTACCTCTTTGACCGCTGCGCTCAATCGCTGACAATCGGCCCATGTCAGGGAGGCGGCGGGTCGGGTCGGATGCAATTGCGCCTGAAACAGCGCTTCGGCGGCATAGATGTTGCCCACGCCGACCACCACCTTGCCATTCATCAAGAGGTTTTTGATCGCCACGCGACGATTGCGGCACCAATGGGCCAGATGTTCGGCATGGAAGCCTGATTCCAGGGGTTCCGGGCCGAGATCGGACAGCAGCGGGTGGTGGTGCCAGTCGTCCTCAATCCAGAGCAGGGCGCCGAAGCGGCGTGGATCGCGCAGTACCAGTTGGGAATCGTCATCGAGCCGCCAGATGGCGTGATCGTGACGCTCTGGAGGAGTTGTGGGGTTCTGCACCAGCAATTGGCCGGACATGCCCAGATGGATCAATTGGTGACCCGAGTTGACGGACCAGAGCAGATATTTGCCACGGCGAAAGATTGCGCGGATGGTTTGGCCGATGAGTGCCGTGCGTAGGGTATTGGCAGGAATGGGCCAGCGCAGTTTGGGGGTGCGGATCTCCAGTGTCTGCACAGTACGTCCGAGCAGGCGTGGTGTGAGACCGGCGCGGATGGTTTCGACCTCGGGTAGCCGGTAGGGGTTTGGGGACAAAGTCCCCAAGGTTTTGCCTTTGACTTTAACGCGCTCTTCAAAAAAAGCATTGTTCGCTGCGCGAAAATGGCTGATCGTGAAAAGTACGCGCAAGTCAAAGACAAAACCTTGGGGAGTTCGTCCCCGATCCCCTACCGGGGACCGTGCCGGTCTCCGGACCCCTGCAAAGGTTGGGGGCTGAATTGCTGCCTCAATGCTTGAGTGCTTTTGCGGCATACTGTTGCTTGCCATACTTCTGCATGAACCGCTCAACACGACCTGCTGTGTCGACGAGCTTGTGCTTGCCGGTGTAGAAGGGGTGGCACTCGGAGCAGACGCCCAAGGTCAGATCCGAACCCGTGGATCGGGTCTTGATGACATGGCCGCAGCCGATGCAGGTATAGGTGACGTCTTTGTATTGGGGATGAATATCGCTTTTCATGCTTGCCTTTCCTTGACCATCAATTGTTCATGCTGGCGAAAAATTCTGCATTATTCTTGGTTGCCTTGATTTTGTCCAGGAGAAAAGACATCGAATCCTGCGCACCCATGGGCAGCAGAATGCGGCGCAGCACCCAAAGTTTGCTTAAATCGTCTTTATCGATGAGCAGTTCCTCTTTACGGGTGCCAGAGCGGGCAATGTCGATCGCCGGGAAGATGCGCCGTTCGACCAGTTTGCGATCCAGGCTCACTTCCATATTGCCGGTACCCTTGAACTCCTCGAAGATCACCTCGTCCATGCGCGACCCGGTTTCAACCAGGGCGGTGGCGATGATGGTGAGCGAACCGCCCTCCTCGATGTTGCGCGCCGCGCCGAAGAACCGTTTGGGACGTTGCAGGGCATTGGCGTCGATACCGCCGGAGAGCACCTTGCCGGAGGAGGGAGCGACGGTGTTGTAGGCGCGTGCCAGACGAGTGATCGAGTCGAGCAGGATCACGACATCGCGTTTGTGTTCGACCAGGCGTTTGGCCTTTTCGATCACCATCTCGGCCACCTGGACGTGGCGGGTGGCCGGTTCGTCGAAGGTGGAGGAGACCACCTCGCCCTTGACCGAGCGTTTCATGTCGGTGACCTCTTCGGGCCGCTCGTCAATCAGCAGCACCTGGAGGATCACCTCGGGATGGTTTTCGGCAATGGCGTGGGCTATGCTCTGCATGAGCATGGTCTTGCCGGTGCGCGGCTGGGCCACGATCAGACCGCGCTGTCCCTTGCCGATGGGGCACAACAGATCGATCACCCGTGTACCGGCATCCTTGTTGGACGAGGTGTCGGAGAGTTCCATGACCAGACGCTCATCCGGATAGAGCGGGGTCAAGTTGTCGAAATTGATCTTGTTGCGCGCCTTGATGGGATCTTCGTAGTTGATCTTTTCGACCCGCAGCAGGGCGAAGTAGCGTTCGCTCTCCTTGGGTGAGCGGATCTGACCCTCGACCACATCCCCGGTACGCAGCCCGAAACGGCGGATCTGCGACGGCGAGACGTAGATGTCATCGGGACCAGGCAGATAGTTGGTATCCGGGGCGCGCAGGAATCCGAATCCGTCCTGAAGTACCTCAAGCACCCCTTCGGCGTAGATCTGCGCATTGTTGTTGGTGCTTTCCGCCTTGAGGATCGCGTAGATCAACTCCTGCTTGCGCATCCCCATGAGCCCCTCCACGTTGAGCGTAGAGGCCATCTCCGACAAGGTGGTGACCGGCAGGGCCTTCAGATCGCTCAAGTGGGTGATGGGATGCCGTTCGGCTCGTTGGACGGTGGCCGGACTCTCGGGACGTGAGGTCAGAGGGGACAGAGTCTCTTCATCTCCCGGAAACGGAGGTTGTGTCATGTCGGGTGAATCGACGCCGGGTTCGATTTGCGGGTGTATGCGTTTTTTTGGCATGCTGGAATGGTGATCTATCTGCGAAGGATTGGAGAAATTTACCGTTGTACGCATCTGAAAGGGTGATGAGATACTCAGAAGACGAACAAAAACGGCAAGGATTGATCAGCGGATATTTTGCAATCACTACGCGATCAATCGTGCGTGGTCATCGGGTCGGGATTGGGTCTGATCGGGTTTCGAGAGATCTTTGATAAAGATTCGGGGCGATCTCACGATCTGGGCACGCATTTAGACGCACGAGGGCGTCGTAATTCATTGATGTTAAAATGTTGCGTGCGGGATTTATCACATGTAGCAGGGACGAATGGGTGTCAAGATAGGGAATATTTTTGCGAAAGTCAATCACAAAATCACGAACTGTCGAAAACCATATGATTTTGTAACCGATAGGGGTGCCATTGACCCGGCCATGCAGGATTTTCGGGCATGATTGGCGTTTGCAACCGCTCCCAGAGAAGACGAACCTGTGACAAAAGAGAGGTCGGATCGAGCCGGTTATCCAGGATGAAGTGGGCGCGTTTCAGTTTCCGGGCTTCAGGCAGCTGTTGAGCGATGATGTTCTGGCGCGTGGCGGCAGAGAGGTTCGGGCGTTGGGCGAGTCGATCGTGTTGCTGCTCTCCGCAGATCACCACGGCGATGCCATCGCATAAGGTATCGGAATTGGTTTCAAACAAAAGCGGGATCTCCAGGGCAACCATGCGACGTTCTCCGGGCATGCAGTCGGCCTCCCAGCGCTCCAGAACGGTGGCCATGGCCATGAAGACCTGTGGATGGACGATCGCTTCCAACGCCTGGCGTTTTTCAGGATCGGAAAAGACACGATCGGCGAGCAGGGCGCGATTCAAGGCGCGCTCCGGAGTGATGAGATCCGCGCCGAAGCGTTCGGCTACGAGATCGAGGGCAGGGGAACCGGGTGCGAGCACCTGACGGGCCAGCTGGTCAGCGTCAAGGGTCAGAGCACCCAGTTCGCCAAGATGACGGGTGACGGTCGATTTGCCGCAGCCGATGGAGCCGGTAATGCCGAGAAGGTAGAGCATGGGTAACGATGAAGAGCCCGTGTAACGATTCAGGACTCCAATAACAGTGGAGCTTAGAAGGGTTGATCAAAACAGCACCACGGGCCACCCGAGATACCAGATGTAGATCGTTGGACCGAAATAGAGATACCCCCAGGCGGCCAACGCCAGATAGGGACCAAAGGGAATTGGCAACGAACGATCCCGGCCTGAGATCAGAATCCAGGCAATGCCCACCACGCTGCCAATGACCGCCGAACCGAAGATGATCAACGGCAGCGCTTGCCAGCCGAACCAGGCGCCGAATAGGGCGGTCAGCTTGACATCCCCAAAACCCATCCCTTCCTTGCCAAAGAGCTTCTGAAAAATCCAACCAAACAACCACAATCCGCCACCCCCGGCGGTAATGCCGATCAGTCCGTTCTGCCAGTTGGTCAAAGGCGGCGCAAACCAGGGCATGAGGCTTATGGCGATACCGATCAGAATTCCGGGCAGGGTGATCACATCCGGCAGAATGTAATGATAAAGATCGATGGCGGTCAGGGTGATGAGCGCATAACCCAAGACAATCAGGGCGATCGCGGTGGGTGTAAGGCCGAAGCGCTGCACCGTGGTCACCGTGAGTATCGCGGCAACCAGTTCCACCAACGGGTAGACCGGCGAGATCGTCTTTTGGCAGTGGCGACAGCGGGCACGGAGAATCAACCAACTCAACAAAGGAATGTTGTCGTACCAGGCGATCACGTGCCGACAGTGCGGACAGCGCGAGCGCGGGAAAACCACATTGACATGATTCGGAATCCGATGGATGAGTACGTTGAGAAAACTGCCAAATACCAAACCAATGATGATCGCAAAATTTTCAACCGACCAAATCATGATCATTTTTCCCCTGCAAAACGCACCAAACCGCACCCAGCTTGGAATGTGTAGTTTTTATTAGTGAAAAAAAAGAGAGGGTCTGGGAGAGGAATCTCCCAGACCCTCTCTTTTTTTTAACAGTAAAAACAAATCATACCAAGCTGAGTGCGGTTTGGTAACACCGCATCCCGGCGGTTGCGGTTCAACCCGTCACATTACACCACATTTCGACTTTTCAACGCCTTGATCACATCGTTGGCCTCTTTCGACATGAACAATCGATCGAGCATCTCGAACATTTGAGACCGCAAGTTCTGGAAGGTCTCCATTTCGGCAATGGCGGCCTCCTTCTGCTGTTTGGAGACCATGCCGACCACGGTGCGTGCGGTCTCGTGGACCTTCATGTGCACCTTGCCCAGCTCGATGAACAGCGGAATGGCCCCGAATCTGGTCGTTCCCTCGGTATCGTACCACTTGCCAAAGGCACACTCATGGCCGCTGGCCACCTCCTCGGGTTTGAGTCGGGCACGTCCACGGATGACGTGCTCGAGCTTGCCCAGCCACTTCAAGTGGGCATTCTTGACCGCCTGGACATCAAAAGCCGGCGAGCTGTAGGAGAAGCCCTCCTCCCACTTTTTCAACGAATTGCTGATCTCCTGCACCACGCTGGTCAACATGGCGGCGTGGTGAATGGATCCGCTCAAGAATTCCTGCAGATCAAGGGATTGGAGAATCTGTTTCTGCACGTTGACCGAAGCGAAATAGATCTCCTCGGAACTCATCTGCAAGGCAGCGGTGCGTTCCTGGGCAGTGGTACTCTCCTGGGCGACATTGGCCGCGCCGAGCGCCACGTTGGAAGCCGCACGCGCGATCTCGGCGGTGCCGGCTGCGGCCTCGACCGCAGCACGGGCCACCTCCTGGGAGGCCGAGGCCAGTTCCGCAGCGTTGCGGGTCACCTCCTCGGCAGCCTGGGTGACGTTGCGCATCGACTGGGCGATGTTGCCGACCGCACGCGCCTGGTTATCGACCGAGCGGGTGATCTCCATATTGGTTTCGGTGATCTGCTGGATCAGCGTGGTGACATCGCGGGTGACACTGGCAGCTTCGCGGGTTTTGTTCTGAATCTCACGGGTTTTTTCGTGGATCATCCGGGTGGCATCGGCGGTCTGACGGGCCAGCTCCTTGACCTCGTTGGCGACCACGGCAAACCCCTTGCCGGCCTCGCCCGCACCGGCGGCCTCGATCGAGGCGTTCAAGGCGAGCATGTTGGTCTGATCGGCGATGGTCTTGATCATGCCCACCACCTTGCCGATCTCACCGGCGGCCACAGCCAGTTTGTCCATCACCGCCAGACTGGTCCTGGCGTTGAGATTGGCCTTCTCTGAACGTTGGTCCGCCAGCTGGCACCGTTCGCGTACCTCACCAAGCGATGAGGTGAGCTGTGTCATGGAGGAGGAGACCGTACCAACCGATTGATTCACGAGGGAAAGGCTCGAGTTGACATTCTCGATGTTGGCAGTCATCTCCTCGGCAGCCGAGGCCATGGTGGTGACGTTGACGCTCGCCTGTTCCGAGGCAGCGGCGATCGAAGAGACATTGTTGGAGAGCTCGTGGGCCACATAATTGACGGTGTTGATGTTCTCCTTGACCTCATCGATCTTGATTTTCAACTGCTGGGTTTCGCGGTCCAGATTATCGTTGAGCTGTAACACCTGTTTGGAGAGATCGACGGTGCCCAGGGAGTCCTCGGCCAGAAGTTGACGCAACGGGATCAACTCGTTGACCACCGCAATGACGCTTTCGGCCTGAAGGCGTTGTTGCCGGAGCGAATGGGTGATCTGTTCGGTGATCAAATTGAACTTCTGGCCAATGAACTCCAGTTCGGCGACGTACCCTTCGACGAAATGCACCTCGAGATTGCCGTGGGCATACTCTTCGAGCCGGTTGGAAAAATCGTTGATCTGATGGTTGAGTGACCAGTTGCGCCAGCCCAAAAACAGCAATCCCACCAGCACGAGTGCCAGGTTGATGCCGACCAACAAACGCACCGCTGCCACCACGTTGTCGTTGTTTTCCTGCGACTGAGCGGCCATGCTCTGCACCGCCTTGTCCATGGCGACCAGCAAAATGGTATTTTCTTCGATCACTTTCTTTTTGATCGCCTCCAGATCGCCGGAGCCGGCCAATCCGGTGCGGACGTTGCGCTGGAACGACTCCCACCGTTCCGCGACCGGTTGCAGTTCGGCGAGTATGGCTGGAGAGGGGACCAGCATCGCCTCGAAGGTGGTCTGTTCGCGGTTGAGAGTGGCTGGCGCATTGCCGCCGGAGATCAGCGCCTTCAGGGTGAGATCGAAGACCGTGAGGCTCTCCTCGATCTGTTTTTTGACAGCGTGGTCTCCGGTGACCAGATAGATGAAGAACTCCTTGGAGGCCTTCTGGACCAGCATGCGCTGTCGTCCGGCCAGGTTGATGGTGGCGGCATCCTCGCTTTTGAGTTGCAAGGCGAAGTAGAGATTACCGACCGCCAGGACGGCCAGGAGCATCAACAGCAGACCGAGCACCTTGAGCGAGGCCTTGATGCCAATTTTTTGATCCCAAGCGTGGAGGTTGATTTTTGACGTCATGGGTTTTTCCTGATAGAAAGGAAGATGGATCGTCGCTTACTCTTTATGGAAAGTATCCGCGTCAGCCATCCAGACCCAAAAATGGGTGCCAGTTTTTCAAGTATAGACCAGATGGATGCCGCATCAAAGGGACTGCCAACAGGGTTGCACGCAAAAAACGTGACAAAGATCAAGATCGACAACTGGACGCTCTGTCATGATTGCGGCGTACCATGCCTGTTGCCCCAACCGGCAGCCGGAGGCGTGGCCCGTTGTCCGCGCTGCGGGGCTGAATTGGCGCGCCATCACGCGGGTGGTCTGCAACGACCCCTGGCGTTGGCTTTGACCGGTCTGGTGCTTTTTGTCATCGCTCTCTTTTACCCATTGCTCGTCATGAAGCTTGGGGGTCGCGCGCTCGGCAACACCTTGTGGGACGGTGTCGTGGCCATGACGCGGGAAGGGATGCCGGATCTGGCCGTGCTGGTGTTTCTGACCAGCATGCTCTTCCCCTTCCTTTGGCTGGCGGGATTGGTGCATCTGTTGCTGCCGCTCCATCTCGGGCGTCAGCCCTGGCAGGGACGCTGGATTTTGCGGATGGTTCTGGCCGTGAGCAACGGGTCGATGGTGGGGATCTTCATGCTCGGGCTGTTCGTTGCCCAGGTGAAATTGGCCTCCATGGCCGGCATGGCGCCCGGAATCGCCCTGTTCGCCCTGTTCGCCCTGTTGATCGTCATCGCCGCCACACGCGCCTCGCTCGATACCCGCCTGGTATGGGAGCGGCTCGCCCCCCACCCGCTGCCCGCACCCCCTGCAAACCGTTTCGATGCCTCAGCCTGGATTCAGTGCCATGCATGCGGACTGATCGTCGCGCGCGCTACAGCGCACGGCCAACCCTGTCCGCGCTGCCACCACACCCTGCACCCCCGCAAACCGGCTACGCTCAGCCGTACCTGGGCATTGCTTTGCGCCGCAGCGGTTCTGTATATTCCCGCCAACCTCTATCCAGTCATGACGGTGATTCGCATGGGTCGTGGACAGCCGGATACCATCTTGAGCGGGGTCAAGCATCTGATCGAGAGCGGCATGTGGCCGCTGGCGCTGTTGGTCTTTGTGGCCAGTATCGTGATACCAGTGGCCAAAATCTTGATTTTGGGGTTTTTGCTGATTTCGATCCAACGCCGATCCAACACCCGTTGTCGCGATCGCACGATCCTCTACCGCGTGCTCGAAGGGTTCGGCCATTGGTCGATGGTGGATGTCTTTCTGGTCTCGATCCTGACCGCTTTGGTTGATTTCGGCGTTCTGGCCCAGATCAAACCCGGCATCGGCGCCTCCTATTTTGCCGCTGTGGTGGTCCTGACCCTGTTTGCCACGCATGTTTTCGATCCCCGTCTGATCTGGGATCCTTTGAACGAGCCCGCTCATGAACCATGCTGATTCCTCATCAAAATCCATCCCGGAAACGGCCCAACAACCCGCTGCCAATCCAGATGCCGAATCGGCCAGCGCTCCGGCTGCCAAACCGGCCAGCGCCATCCCCACGGCCATCGTGGAGCACAAACCTGGCGCGGCCAATCTGCAACTGGTGTGGTTGATCCCGCTGGTTGCCCTGTTGATCGGCGGCTGGTTGGTCTATAAAACCTGGTCCGAGGCTGGACCGGAAATCATCCTCACTTTCAAGAGTGCCGAGGGGATCGAGGCCGGAAAAACGCGCATCAAGCACAAGGAGGTCGAGGTCGGCGTGGTCGAGTCGGTCACGTTAAGTCCTGATTTCACCCATGTGCGGGTGCGTGCCGCCCTGGTCAAGGGCACGGAACTCTTCCTGAACAGCGGCGCCAAATTCTGGGTGGTGCGACCGCGTTTGAGTCTGCGCGGTATCTCCGGACTCGGCACCCTGGTCTCCGGTGCGCACATCGAAATGGAGCCCGGTCAAGGCACCCCGCGGCGCGAATACGTCGGTCTGGAGACCCCGCCACCCTTGCGCGTCGGCGCGCCCGGCACCCGTTACATCCTGGAGGCCCCGACCCTCGGTTCGCTGGATGTCGGTGCACCGATCTACTACCGGGACATTCAGGTGGGTGAGGTGTTGAGTTACGAACTCAACAAGGATAAAAAGGGGATCACGCTTGCCATCTTCATTCAGACCCCCTACAACGAATTGGTGCGCGAAACCACCCACTTCTGGGAGACCAGCGGGGTGGATCTGGTAGCGGATGCCAGCGGATTCCGCCTTCGTTCCAGCTCGGTGACCCGTCTTCTGGTGGGCGGCATCACCTTCGATACCCCGGAGTCGCTCGATTCCGGCAGCTTTGCGACTGAAAACAGCCGCTTCCCACTCTACAAGAGCGAAAGCGCGGTTACCGATGGGTCATATACCCACAAATTGACCTATGTGCTCTACTTCAAGGGTTCGGTGCGCGGTTTGAGCATCGGTGCTCCGGTGGAATTTCGCGGGATTCAGGTCGGCAAGGTGATGGATATCCGCCTGGAGTATGACTTCCAGGAGACCACCTTCCGCATTCCGGTGCTGGTGCAGATCGAACCGGAGCGGGTGATCGAATTCTCTGCCAGTGGCATCAAGACGATTCGCGACGATTCGCCGCACGAATTTCTCGAAACCCTGATCAAACGTGGCCTGCGAGCGCAGCTCAAGACTGGCAGTTACCTGACCGGACAGCTGTTCGTCGAATTGGATCTGCATCCGGGTGCGTCGATGACGCTGGTGGGCGGCACGCAGAATCTCCATCCCGAACTGCCGACCATTCCCACCAGTCTGGATGAGATCACCGCCTCGGTGACCCGATTCTTAGAGAAGATCCAGTCCCTGCCGTTGGAGGGGATCGGCAAGGAGCTGCACGAGACCCTGAAGGGGACCAACCGTACGGTCAATTCCCCTGAGACCATGGAGACGATTCGCGCCGCAACCGCAGCATTGACCGAAGCGCGCAATCTGTTGAAGAATCTGAATCTTCAGGTTGAGCCGATGGCCACCGGGGTCAAGGGGGTGAGTGGTGCGGCCACGGCGACCCTTCGGCAGTTGGAGGAGACCTTGACCAAAGTGGACGGTTTGATCGGACCCAAGGCGCCGTTGCACTACGGCATGGTGGAGGCGGTACGGGAGTTGGCGGCTGCGGCCCGTTCGGTGCGCAGCCTGATCGATCTGTTGGAGCGCAAGCCCGAATCCCTGATTTTCGGCAAGGAGAAGGAGGGGGGCCGTTGATGAAGAGTCGAGTACGTATGTCAGGTTTGCCCGTGATCTTGAGCCTGCTGCTGTTTCTGACCGGTTGTAGCAGTCCGGGCTCCCCGCCCACCCGTTTTTTCCTGCTGACCGCGCAGGCGACCCAGGAGGGGGATGGCCAATCCTCGATTGGTCGCAAGGCCGGGTTGGTGGTGGAGTTGGAACCGGTGGAGATTCCGCAGTATCTCAACCGACCGGAGATGGTGACCCGCGCGGGCGGCAACCGGTTGCGACTGGAACGGATGAATCAATGGGCCGGGGATTTCAAGGAGGACATTGGCCGGGTCACCATGGAGAATCTGGCCCGTTTGCTCCATTCAGAGCGGGTGTCCCTGTTGCCGGCGCGGGGTGAGAGCGTACCGGATTTTCGTATTGCAACGACCATTCACCGTTTCGAGCCGGACGAGAGCGGCCAGGTCTCTTTGGAAGCGCGTTGGACGTTGTTCGACGGGCGCGGGGCGCAGTTGGAGACCCGGCATGCGCGTATCACGACACGTGCCGAGCGTGCCGAGGATTATGAATCCATGGCCAAGGCGATGAGTCAGGCGTTGGGACAGCTGGCTCAAGAGATGGGGGAGGAGATTCAGGTCAGATCTAAAGGGAAGAAGGGCCGAGGGTTGTCAAGGCCCGAGAACAGGTGATCATCCAAGTGGGTCGACAGAGCTGATTTGACAGCCTGGCAGATGTTGCTTTACTGGTGAAAAAAAAGAGAGGGTCTGGGAGATTCCTCTCCCAGGGTTTTGATTTTGACTTTAGCGCGCTCTTTACAAGAAGCATTTTTCGCGTCTTTTGCGAAAAATGCGCCGCGCGCCGCCAAGGATTGCGGGATTGTTTTGCGCCTTTTGCAAAACAATCCCGCGAACATGGCCCAAGAACAAAGCCGCGTGACTAAAGGCTTTAAGGTTTGGTGACTGGCGTGCCAGCCCGTCGCAACCTGTCA
>JAMOBI010000098.1:0-11096 GCA_039908105.1 Magnetococcus sp. YQC-9 | reverse complement strand
TGGATGCGCTCCGTTTTCTGCATCGTCTGGCCTCTGGCGTCAGTTTGACCGAGGCCCTGGTCGGCAATGCCGGTCTCGTGGGGCTGCGCGGTGGGTTGGAATGGGCCATTTTGAAAGGTCATTCCTTTTTTTCGCTTGATTTTGTAATCAGTGGCGGATCGGATCGGATAATTTACGAATATGGTATCAGTGGTGTGATTCGTGGCACAAAATGTGAGGTGATCAAAGAACATTTGTTAAGATTAAAATATCGTCAGGTTGTTGGTCGAGGAAAACCGTATGAGGTGTATCTGTTTTGGACCGATGAATGTCCTCCAGACAGTCCCAGTATCACCGCTCGATTGTACAATGAGAAACGCGGATCCCCACGACCATCAAATCGCACGCACTCCATATTGAGTCAATTGGATCGACAATCTTTGCACGATGAGATTCAAGAGGGGGTGCAAATCGTCTTATCCAATATCCGCAATATTTTCGTCCTGGATCCGATTCCGGCCAACATGCGGGACTATACGCTTCTGGCCGAACAACTGAATCCGGATGCTTCGAATATCGCGGGTGTGATCGCCGCTCTGCCCGCAGAGCAGCAGCGGGAGATCGAGACCGCGATTCAGACCTATGTGCGTCATCTGCCCGAGCGGGATATCCAGCGGGTGTGGGCCGAGACCGTGGGGCGTTTCAACAACGATGCGATTCTCTATTGTGATGAACATTGGCCGGAGAGTCCCGAGCTGCCGACGCAGACCGTGGACTCACGCGGCATGTCGGATGGGACGTTGCGTTTCCTGGCGATCCTGACAGCACTCCTGACACGTCCCAAGGGAAGTCTGCTGGTGATTGAGGAGGTGGACAACGGGCTGCACCCCTCGCGGGCCGATTTGCTGGTGCGCATGCTGCGTGAGTTGGGCGGAAAGCGGGGCATCGATGTACTGGTCACCACGCACAATCCGGCGTTGTTGGATGCCCTTGGTCCGGAGATGATTCCATTCATCACCGTGGCCCATCGACATCCGATTGCAGGATACAGCCGCCTGACCCTTCTTGAGGAGGTGGAGCAACTGCCGAAATTGATGGCCATGGGGTCCGTGGGTCGGAACTCCACTTCCGGTCTGTTGGAGCAGGCCCTTAAAAGGCGGGCCGGAGAGTGAGCCATGAACAAGGCGCTCGTATTGGATACCAGCATCTTGTGTGTGTGGCTGCAGATTCCGGGCAAGGATACCTGCGGATCGGTGAAGACCGAATTCTGGGATTATGCGCGCGTCAAGGCGCGGCTTGACAAGGAGGAGCAGGCCGGCTCGACTTTTGTCCTGCCCCTGGCGGCAATCATCGAGACAGGCAATTACATCAGTCAATGCAAGGATGAAACCGTCCGTCCCAAGCTGGCCAAACAGTTTGCCGACCTGATCCGGAAAACCGCAGAGCAGGAGTCACCATGGGCTGCGTTTATCCAGCAAGTGGAGTTGTGGAACAAGGATCGCATGGTGCGTCTAGCCGACGAATGGCCCCGGTGGGCTGCTCAAGGTCTGTCGATGGGGGATGCGACCATTCGGGATGTGGCGGATTATTATGCCAAATCCGGTCGAGATGTCGAAATCCTGACCGGAGATCAACAGTTGCGGCGCAGCTATCAACCCCCGAGTACGGGCATTCCGCAGCCGCGCCGACGGGCTGGAGATGCGACAAGAATTTGAGATTGACACTTTGCCTGGTACGCCTGATCGGGCCATTCACTCCATAGCGAGAGAGGCATCCTCCGTCGCGAGAGAGGCATCCTCTGTCGCCAGGATCTTTTCCAGCTGCGCCCAGAGTGCGGCGAGGCCGTCGCCGGAGAGCGAGGAGACCGCCAATGGTGGGGCCATGGCCAGCCGGGTCTGCTCCTTGAGGCTCTTTTCCAGGGTGATGAGTGCCTGGCGGCGTGGATTGGCGTTGAGTTTGTCGATTTTGGTGGCAACCGGCAAAAAGCCGATGCCGCGTGCTTCCAGATAGGCGATCAGATCCAGATCCAGATCCATGAGACCCCGGCGCAGGTCGATCAAGAGGATCACCCCGCGCAGGCAGCGTCGTTGCTTGAAATAGGCTTCGGCCACGCGGTCCCAGACCATGCGCTGTTTGGCGCCGACGGCGGCGTAGCCGTAGCCGGGCAAATCGACAAAGCGGCCCTGGCTGCCAACGGCAAAAAAATTGATCTCGCGGGTACGGCCCGGGGTGCGGCTGACCCTTGCCAGGTTGCGGCGGTTGAGCAGGCGGTTCAACAGCGAGGATTTGCCGACGTTGGAGCGGCCTGCGAAGGCCACTTCGGCCAGGTCGTCGGGTGGGAACTGGTGACCGGAGAGTGCGCCGACGAGGAAGTGCGAGGGTTGACCGGCAAGGGATGGGGTGGCGGAATTCATCGTGTGTGGTCGGTTGGTTCGGTGTCAAAGAATGAAGGGGGTCCGAGAGGCTTCACCCCCCGGACCACGGTAACCGTTTGGGGCCATAATCGTGCCCCTCTTTTGTACGGGAGTATGCTCCGGAATGCAAAGATCAGATCCGGTAGAACGTCTTTTCGCACCCCGCACCAACAGCACCCCCCCCTTGATCCTGGCTCCGATGGCCGGCGTGACCGATGCCCCGTTCCGCGCCCTGGCAAACCGCTTCGGCGCGGATTTGACCGTCTCGGAGATGATCGCCTCGCAGGCGATGATCCGCGGCATCGCCAAGTGCCTGAAAATGTCCCAAGGCGGTGCGCCGGACAGTACACTGGCGGTGCAGATCGCAGGCGCGGAACCGGTCGCCATGGCCGAAGCGGCACGCATGCAGGCGGATTTGGGGGCCGAGATCATCGATATCAACATGGGCTGCCCGGTGAAAAAGATCGTCGGCACCGGCGCGGGGGCGGCCCTGTTGCGCGATGAGGTGCTTGCCGGACGGATCATGGAGGCGGTGGCCAAGGCGGTGAACCTGCCGGTGACGGTCAAAATCCGCCTCGGCTGGGACGAACGCGGACGCAATGGCACGACCATGGCACGCATCGCCGAGGAGTCGGGCATGCGCATGCTGACCGTGCATGGTCGCACCCGGGCGCAGATGTACTCGGGGGTTGCCGATTGGCAGGCGATCGGGGAGATCAAGGCGAGCGTATCCATCCCGGTGGTGGGCAATGGCGATGTCACCACACCCGAACAGGCTTTGAAATGGTGGAAAATGAGTGGCGTGGATGGCATCATGATCGGACGCGGTGCGCTGGGACGTCCCTGGATCTTCGGCCAGATCGGACGCTATCTGGCCACCGGTCAGGCGGGTGATCCGTTGTCGCTTGAGGAACGCGGGTCCGTGATCCTTGACCACTTTCATGCGATGATCGATCACCACGGTCCCCGAAGCGGACATTTGTTGGCCCGCAAGCATCTGGGCTGGTTCACACGTGGCTTCCCAGGCGGGGCCGCGTTTCGGGATCGGATCAATCACGCTCCCCATCCGGAGGCGGTAGTGACCATGTTGCGGCAATTTCTCGATCAGGCGTCGGACCGGGCGGCATGAGCGGCTCATTCTTTCAGGATTCGGCATTTTCGCCCGCGACGCTCTGGGATCAATTGACCTTTGGATTGGTCGGGGTGGATGGCTTCGGCGTGGTGCGGGTGGTCAACGATGCCGCCGAAAAACTCCTGGGCAAACCGCGCGGACGGCTGCTCGGCATTCGATTGGAGAGCCTGCTGCCGGGTCACCCGGTGGCCATGGATCTTATGATGCGTGCGCGCGCCCTCAACATGCCGTGCCGGATCCGTGACGCGCGGCTCACCCCCTCGCCGGAGCGGGTGGTGGCCGTGGCCCTGACCGCCGTGCCGCTGCATACAGCGGATGGTGCCTGGATGGGCGCAATGCTCCAGATGGAAGAGGTGGGTGCCACGGAGCGCATCGAAGAGGGCAAGCGGATCCACGACGCATTGGACTCTCTGGGGGAACTGGCGATGACCGTGGCCCACGAGGTGAAGAATCCTCTGGCCGGCATTCGCGGGGCGGCACAGCTTCTGGAGGGTCGGGCGAGCGGCGCGGATGCCGCCTGTGTGGAGTTGATCCGCGCCGAAGTGGACCGGGTCAGCCGGTTACTGGATGATCTGCTGGGCCTGGCCGAAAAACAGCTGGTCAAAGAGAAGGATCTGAACATCCACGAGATTCTCGACCATGTGTCGCGGGTGTGCGTCACCTCCGGGGAGCGTCCGGTGCCGAGCGCCGATTTCGATCCCTCCTTGCCGCCGGTGCGCGGGGATCGGGATCAGCTCATCCAGCTGTTTCTCAATCTGGTCAAAAACGGCATGCAGGCCGCTGGACCCGAAGGCAAGGTGCGGATTCTGACCCGGTTTTCGCAACGCACCCGCATGGAGTCCGGACGCCGGCGGCGTCACATCGAGGTTGAGGTACGAGACAACGGTTCGGGGGTGCCGGAAGAGATGCGCCAGCGGATCTTTCTGCCGTTCGTCTCCACCAAGGCGAGCGGTACGGGCCTGGGACTGGCGATCTGTCAAAAGATCATCCAGGCCCACGGGGGTCAACTGGAGATGGAGAGCATGCCGGGGAATACCATCTTTCGTGTGTTGTTGCCGGTGGGATCGCCATGAGCGGAACACGAACCATTCTGGTGGCCGACGACGACCGGGCGGTTCGTTTCGTGCTGGAGCAGGCATTGACGCGCGCCGGCTTCGCGGTGCGCTGCTTTGAATCCGGGCGGGCCCTGCTCGATTTTGCTGCCAGTGGGGTGGGGGATCTGGTGATCACCGACATCATGATGCCGGGCGGATCGGGTCTGGATGTGATGAAGACCTTGAAGGCCAGCCGACCCTGGATGCCGGTGATCGTGATCACCGCACAGAGCACGCTGCGACACGCGGTGCAGGCCTTTGAGGGCGGAGCCTTTGAATATCTGGCCAAGCCGTTCGATATCCATCAGGTGGTCGAACTGGTCCGCCGTGCCCTGGAACAGACACAGCGCCCCGCGCCTCGCGATCCAAGCCGGGAGATGGATCGCTTCGGCGGGGTGATCGGCGCTTCGCGGGCCATGCAGGAGCTGTTCCGCACCATCGGTCGTCTGGCCAATTCGGAGATGACCGTATTGATCCAGGGGGAGTCCGGCACCGGCAAGGAGCTGATCGCCCGGGCGGTGCATGCCAACAGCCCGCGTCGCAACGGTCCGTTCATTGCGGTGAACATGGCGGCGATTCCGGCCAATCTGATCGAAAGCGAACTGTTCGGCCATGAGAAGGGGGCCTTCACTGGTGCGATTTCGCGCCATATCGGCCATTTCGAGCGCGCCCGCGAGGGGGCGTTGTTGCTGGACGAGATCGGTGACATGCCGCTTGAGGCGCAGACACGGCTGTTGCGGGTGTTGCAGAACGGCGCCTTTACCCGGGTGGGCGGATCGGAGACGTTGCGTGCCGATGTGCGCATCATCGCGGCGACACACCAGGATCTGCCGGCGGCCATCGCAGCCGGTCGGTTCCGCGAGGATCTCTATCATCGCTTGAACGTCACGCCACTGCATGTACCCTCGTTGCGCTCGCGCGTCGAGGATATCCCGGTTTTAGCGGAGTTCTTCCTGGCACGGGCCGCGCGACAGATGAATCTGCCCCCCAAGCGCTTCACCCCGGAGAGCCTGGAACATCTGCTCGCCTACGACTGGCCGGGCAACGTGCGCGAGCTGGAGAATCTCATTTATCGATTGATGGCCTTGACACCCGGGGTTTTGATCCATCCGGAGTATCTGCAACTGCCCGCTGCGCCGGGTCGGCGGGCCGGGCCGGGTGGCACGTCGGCGGGCGTCGTGGCAGCGTCGAACTTGAACGAAATCGTCGTGCCAACGCTTGAGGATGCGGTGGAACTGGCGATCAGTCGGCATCTGGCCTCCCTGGCCGGCCAGGAACCGGAAGATCTGTATGATGTCATCATGGGACGGGTGGAGCGGGTGCTGCTGGAGCGGGTGCTGCGCGAGACGCGCGGCAATCAGGTGAAGTCGGCGCGCCTGCTCGGCATCAATCGCAATACGCTGCGGAAAAAAATTCAGGAATCTCGCATGGGAAACGCGGAAAGTGCCGAGTCAAGCCTTGACACGGAGAACGGGGCTTTCTAGTATGATGCACCGCACACCAACAAGAGAGGCACATGAACGACCCCTCGCGTGGACAACCGCATGGCTTGAGCATGGCCATGCGCATGAGTACCGACCTGGTTGCTGCGGTGTTCGTGGGCGGTGGAATCGGTTATCTCATCGATTACTGGTTCAATACCAAACCGTGGCTGACCGTGATCTTCTTTCTGTTCGGTCTGGCCGCCGGGTTTCGGAATATGTATCGCAGTGCCATGCAGGGCCTTCCCAGCCAGGAAGGTAAAGGTCAGGGCGAGTCGACCCGTACCGGGGGTCACTCCGAGGAACCACCCAGATAGACGATAGAGGCCAAGCGTCCATGGATTTTTCACTCATCGCCGCCGCGCATGCCGAAGCTGTTACCGATGCGGCCCATGCGGCCCCGAAAATGGATCCGCTGCACCACTTCCAGGTGCACAACTACATCGATATCACGCCGTTTGGATTGGATATCTCCATCTCCAACTCGGTGTTGTGGATGTGGATCGTCGTCGGGGTGGTGTTTGGACTCTTCCACCTGGCGATGAAAAATCCCACCCTGGTTCCGGGTCGCCTCCAGAGTGTTGCCGAGGCCGGCTATCTGTTCGTCGACACCATGATCAACGAGATCATCGGTCATGGCGGCAAAAAGTTTTTCCCGCTGATCTTCACACTCTTTTTCTTCGTGTTGTTCTGCAACTGGACCGGTCTGATTCCCGGATCCTTCACCGTCACCTCACAGCTGATCGTCACCGGCACTTTGGCGATGGGGATCTTCGGCTTCTGTATCTTTCTCGGCGCCCTGCATCACGGCTGGAAATTTCTGGGTTTCTTCGTTCCGCACGGTCTGCCACCGGCCTTGCTCCCGCTGATGGTGCCGATCGAGATCATCTCATTTTTGGCCCGTCCGGTATCACTGTCGGTGCGTCTGTTCGCCAACATGACCGCCGGGCATACGGTGTTGGGCGTGCTCTTTTTTTTCACCGCGCTCTTGGAGTGGTTCTCCCCGCTGCCGTTCGGTTTCACGGTGGTTTTCACCGGCATGGAGATCTTCATCGGTTTCATCCAGGCCTACATTTTTACCATTTTGACGTGTGTTTACATCAACGATTCGCTCCACATGCATTGATGAATCGTCGGTGTGAGGTTATTTTGTCCTTGGGATCCGTTTTTATTGCGTTGGCATGAGGAGAGATAAAATCATGGAAAGCCTTCCCGCTTCTTTTATCGGCATGGGTTTGGCCGCCACCGGTCTGGGTGGTGCGGGCATCGGACTGGGCTATATGTTCGGCAAGGCCATTGAGGCTTTCGCACGGCAGCCGAGTGCTGAGGGTCAGCTGGCCAAGTATGTCTGGATTGGAGCCGCGTTCGTTGAAGCCATCGCCCTGTACGGCTTGGTGTTGGCCTTCATCATCATGGGTAAAGGCTGATGATTGCCTCGGCGCATGCCTCGGCGGGGGGCGCCGCCGCGTCGTCGGGCTTGCCGCAATTTGAGCCCAGTGTTTTCGAGTCACAGATCTTCTGGACCGTTGTGTCGTTCTTCTTGTTGATGTTTCTGCTCAAGAAGTACGTCCTGCCCCCGATCATCACCATTCTTGACAGCCGTGCCAGCCGCATTGCCGATGATTTGCAGAAGGCGGAAGCGGCACGCAAGGAGGGGGAGCGGTTGATGATGAACTATCAAGGTCAGCTGTTGGCAGCCCGACAGGTTGCCGCGCAGACCTTGGATGAGGCGCGCCAAGAGGCCAATCGGTATCGTGAGCAGGCGTTGGAGGAGCTCAACAAGGAGTTGGCCAAGAAGAAGAACGCTGCTTTGGTGGAGATCGAGCAGGCCAAGCAGAAGGCAATGGAAGAGGTGCGTGACGCGGCTGTGGAGTTGTCGATGTTGGCGGCTGAAAAGCTGATTGCCAAATCGATGAATGCCAAGGATGCCAATCGCATGGTTCAGGAGGCGGTCACGCAGCTCGGGCAGCAATCCCAGTTGCATTGACATGCTTTCGGGGAGCTTTTCCCAGCGGGAGGTTACGATCTGCCCGTCCTTTGGGCGGTCAGTCGTCTCCCGTTTGGGGAAAGGACGAGAACCTGGTGGTGCGGAGCGCGCCATCGGGTTTTTTTGTTTGGGGGTATATGCAACGCGGGGTTTTATTCGGTTTCTGTTTCAAACGGGCATTTCTTGATGAACAGCATTCTGAATAAAATCGCGGCATCATCTGTACCAGTAACCACACTCAGCTTGGAATGAGTAGTTTTTATTAGTGAAAAAAAAGAGAGGGTCTGGGAGATTCATCTCCCAGGGTTTTGCCTTTGACTTTAGCGCGCTCGTCAAAAGAAGCATTTTTCGCGCTTTTTGCGAAAAATGCGCCGCGCGCGGCCTTCGCGGGAGTCGTTTCCGCTTTTTGGAAACGACTCCCGCATCTTGCACGCAGCCTTGCGAAAAACTACGCATCCCAACATGGGTGTGGTTTGGTTACTGGTGAAAAAAAAGAGAGGGTCTGGGAGATTTCTCTCTTTTTTTTACCAATAAAGCGACTTCCAGGCTGTCAAATCGTACTGTTGACCTGACAGATGGGTGCGGTTTAACGATTGATTCACCCTCACGATGAACTTTTTATGCCCCTGAACGCTTACGCCGCTTTTCTTGACAAACGCACCTCAAACGGCCAACTGCGCCGCCTCACGTCCATGTCACCGATTTCGGCGGGACGGGTCGAGATGATGGGCCGACAACTGCTCAACTTCTCCTCCAACAACTACCTGGGGTTGGCGGATCACCCGGCACTGATCGAACGCGCTTGCGCATGGACCGCACGCTGGGGTTGTGGTGCCACGGCCTCGCGATTGGTGTGCGGCAATCTGAAGCCGATCGAGCAGGTTGAATCACGTCTGGCCAAAGGCAAAGGCAGTGATGCGGCATTGGTGCTGAATGCCGGATTTCAGGCCAATGCCACACTCCTGCCAGCGCTGCTTGACCGGCAGGTACTGCAATCCGAACCCCTGCTTTTTTGCGATCGGCTCAACCACGCCAGCCTGCATCATGGCGCGCTGGCAGCGGGCGTCAAGCAGATACGCTACCGTCATAACGATTTAAACCATCTGGAAACCCTGCTCAAAACCCATGCGCATCGTCCCAGACCGCGTTTCATCGTCACTGAAAGCCTTTTTAGCATGGATGGCGACCTGGTGGATCTGACTGGGCTGATCGAGTTGAAACAGCGTTTCGGAGCCTTTCTCGTGCTCGACGAGGCCCATGCCACCGGGGTGTTCGGCCCCAATGGTTTTGGTCTGTCCGCAGCGTATCCAGGGGCCGTGGAGCTGGCCATGGGTACCTTCAGCAAGGGATTGGGGGGATTTGGCGCGTATGTGGCCTGCTCCGAAGAGTTGCGCGCCTATCTGATTCAGCAGTGCGCCGGCTTGATTTACTCCACCGGTCTGCCGCCGGCGGTACTCGGGGCCATGGATGCGGCACTCGAGTTGCTGCCTACGTTGGGGGAGGCGCGGCAGCGGCTGCTGGCGAATGCCGCAACCCTGCGGCAACGTCTGACGGCAATGGGGCTCAACACCGGGGCCTCTGCCAGTCCGATCATCCCGGTCATTCTGGGGGAGGCCGAAGTGGCTATGGAGGCGAGCCGGCGGCTCGAGGCGGAGTACGACATCCTGGCCGTGGCGATTCGACCGCCCACTGTGCCGAAAGGGTCGGCGCGATTGCGTCTGTCGCTGAGTACAGCGCACTCTGAGGCGGATCTGGAGCATCTGATCGATGCACTGAGAATGGTATTGGTGCGGTAGCAGGTCAACAGAACTGATTTGACAGCTTGAAATGTGTCGTTTTTACTGGTGAAAAAAAAAGAGAGGGTCTGGGAGATTCATCTCCCAGGGTTTTGTTTTTGACTTTGGCTTTTAGCGAGCTCTTCAAAAGAAGCATTTTTCGCGATTTGTGCGAAAATGCGCCGCGCGCAGCCTTGGTCCGAGAACAAAGCCGCGTGACAGAGGCTTTTAAGGTTGAATGACTGGCGAGCCAGCCCATCGCAACCAGTCAAATCAGCCTGGTTGATCCAGCAGCCGGGTGCAACCGTACGATGGATGGGTTGCAGAAACGCACTTCCAGAATCCAGGATCCCAGCTACCGCAAGCCCATTTTTCGCCGTGATTGTAAATGGCTTTGGATCGCCGCCAACACGGTGTCCGGTTTTTGATCCAACGAGCCGCACTCAACGAAGAGAATGTGTTTGCCGCGCAAGCGGCAGGTAAAATGAAACAGACGTGACCACAAGGTCTCGGAACCCGCTGGTTCGTAATCGGGATGAAGTTGCAATACCACACCCCGCAGCAGATACTTCAGAAAGCCGGGCGGACGACGTGCTTGGGTGATGAGTGACCAGCGCAGCTGGACCGTGGAGAGACGAATGTCATGAATACCACCGAAATTGATCCTCACCAGGGGCCTGCAACCGGGAATCAGCAGACGACGTACGGCCAGAACGGTTAACAGCGTCCCGAACACCCAGAACAGCGGACGTATCAGTATAGCCAGGAGATGCTCCGGCTCCAAAAAAGTCCCCCAGCCAAACAATTCCCCCGGCAACGCTGCACACCATCCCCAGACCGCAAACCAGCATGGCTCCCACAAGGTTGTCGTTGGAGAGCAGCTCCAAATTGACCGGAATCACCTCTTTTGCATCATTCGCCATTCAACTGCCCCACATAAGGATTGCAAATTTGGCTTCTTGAACCTAAGTCAGCGTGGTCGTTTGGCACCTGCCAAACAACCGAGCGGGCCGTGCCTGGCCCGTGAAATCGCCTGTCAATTTGGAGGTCTGGATTGAAATATTCGATCCGAACGCATTTGGAGACTGATTGAAAGGGAGCACCAGACAGTCTCAGAGGCAATTTTTTTAATGTCACAGCAAAAAACTCTTGACGATGAGCCAAGGACACACTATCTTATCGCTCATGTTGCAGTGCAACATAATAACCGATTCCAGCGTCACTTCACCGTACC
>JAMOBI010000211.1:0-1559 GCA_039908105.1 Magnetococcus sp. YQC-9 | reverse complement strand
GACTTTGCCTTTAGCGCGCTCTTCAAAAGAAGCATTTTTCGCGTTTTTTGCGAAAAATGCGCCGCGCGCCGCCTTGGCGGGGGTCGTTTCCGCTTTTTGGAAACGACCCCCGCATCTTGCACGCAGCCTTGCGAAAAACTACGCATCCCAAAATGGGTGCGGTTTAGGTTAACGTAAGGCACCACCGGAGATTCCTCTCCCAGGGTTTTGACTTTGACTTTAGCGCGCTCTTTAAAAGAAGCATTTCTCGCGCCTTTTGCGAAAATGCGCCGCGCGCCGCCAAGGCTTGCGGGATTGTTTTGCGTCTTTTGCAAAACAATCCCGCGAACATGGCCCAAGAACAAAGCCGCGTGACAGAGGCTCCAAGGTTTGGTGACTGGCGTGCCTGCCCATCGCAACCAGTCAAATCAGCTTGATTGATCCAAACAGGTGTGGTTTAACAAAAATGGTGATCACATTCCAACCTATCATCACCCTGGGTCCGATAACCGGATTTGCTGCACACGGTTGGGAGTGTATCGGGGTGATTCCTCGATCAATCCCTCAACATCCTCCACGGCACACCCCTTGCATAGAGAACGATGAAGTAACTATGCAATCACCTGCAAGGGGAAACCAAAATGAAGAAATGGCAAGCGTCCGTGCTGATCGCGGCGGGTCTGATGTGCGCGCCATGGATTGGCGAGGCGGCAGTGCATCGCAAGGCATGCGAAACGCCCTATCAGGGGGTGAGTGTTTGCTGGGATGCGCTCTCCGAGGAGAGCGTGACAGAGTTGCCCGTACCCTATCCCAAACTGCATCTTCTGCCCATTGCCCGTCAGGTGGCCGGACAACCGGAGGTGCTGGTGGATACCAGCCGGGCGATCTTCCGGCAATTATTGCCCGGTCAACTGGCCGAGCAGCTGATTCCGGAGTGGACGCCGGTCTATCATCTGGAGGGTGCGATCGCCTTGAGCCAGAGCTCCGGCTGGCCGGCGGTGCTGTGGATCACGCCTCGCGAGATGCGCAACAGTTCGGCCACCTCGCCGGGGCTTTTGGATTGGGATGCCTATTTGATTGCCAAGGGCAAACTGATCCGGACCGTGCGGATCCGGGTGGAGTCGAAGCCGGATCGCAAGAACGACGGCGTGGAGCGTGCCATACTGTCCGGTTCGATTCTGACTGCCACCGGAACCATGTTTCATCAGCCGCTCACCGGGTTGATGGCTCTGGGGGGAAGCTATGCGTCGGGGGAGTCCAAGCCGCCGGAAGCGGGTCAACCGTTGGAGCTTCTGACCGAGTTGGCGACCCGCCAACTGATGTTCGTCTTCCAGCAGCCGATGGAGTACCTGCCCGGTGCACCAACCGAAACCGGCGGCGATTCCATGAGCCAGGAGAATCTTTCGGCTTTGGCAAAGCGTCCCTTTGATCCCAAGTAAACTGCAACCGGCTTGGAATATGTAAACCGCACCCAGCTTGGAACGTGTAGTTTTTACTGGTAAAAAAAAGAGAGGGTCTGGGAGATTCCTCTCCCAGGGTTTTGCTTTTGACTTTAGCGCGCTCTTCAATAGAAGCATTTT